>NZ_JAGQCT010000005.1:0-143650 GCF_024346335.1 Cyanobium sp. ATX 6E8
CCCGGACAAAGCCCTCAGCGACGGACCCAACATGGTGCCGCTGCATCGCCTGGAGGCCCTGCTGAGCCAGCTGCTGGCCATCCGCGCAGCGGTGGCCGATGGCCTGGCGGTGAGCACGCTGTGAGCCTCTCCTCTTCGCTAGCCCTCACCGCACCGTGCCAGCACGGTCTGGATCACGGCTGGTGCAATGCGGAAATCGCTGGCATGGAGCTCTGCAAATACGGCCCGCGCCGATGGGATCAGCCCGCTCTTGCGGGCCATGCCGATCACGGCCGCCGTACCAGCAACCTCAACACCCAGCTCTCGCGCCACGCTGCGCCCGGCCCTTTCATCCATCAACACCAGTGATTTGGACGCGCAGATGAGCGCCAGGCGCAAGCTGGTGGCTTCGCCTTCATCGAGGTCGGGCAGAGCTGGCCCTTGGGCAGGGTTTTCAACCAGCTGCAGCCATCCAGCGCTGATCGCCTGCTGAATGGAGGCTTCTGTGCTGGGGAACTGGCCAGTGAGCACTTCGCCAGCCACAGCTTGGGTCACCAGCGCATGGCCGAATAGAGCTTGCAGCCAGATCAACCCATTCACACGTGCCAGCGCAATCAGTGGGCTGGCGTCGGCGATGACGATTCCAGCCATTGCTCCAGGGTGTCGAGGTCGGCTTCGGTTTCCTCCGCACTGAGGCGGATTGCGGGGATGCCCAGGCGGGACAGGTGGGTGATGAAGCTGGCCACATCCTGTTGGGCCACCCGTGCCGCCCGTACTAGGGACAGCTCGCCGTCACGGAACAGGGCTGTGGCAAGGGCCGCACGAACCCCAGGGGCCTGAAGAACCCCATTCTGATCGAGGCCCATCAAAACGGCATCGGGATGGTCGCGGTTGAGTACGACAACCAGACCCTGCTTGGAGTGGCGCAGGGCTTCAGCGGGGTTGTTCTTGAGGCCGCTAACGCTCACAGCGTGCATGGCCCATATCTCCTGGGATGAATGGATGGGATTATCTTAGGGGTCGTTCGGCGGCGCGTGAATCTCATAGGCCTGCGCCTCCAGCCCACGTAAGCTGACCTCCATGCCCACTCCGCCTGCGCCCCAGCTCAAGCCAGCCGAGCCCTGTGCCAACGGCACCGGGGCGCCTGAGCCCAGTGCGCTGACGCTGAAGCAGAAGCTGGGGGATGCCACCAACCGCTGGCTGGCCAAGAACCGCTCGCTGGTGTTGCGGCAAACGCCGGTGTGGGCCCAGAGCATGGCGGCGATCGTGATCGCCCTGGGCACGATCACGGTGGTGGGTGGCTTCCTGTTCAAGATCGATGAGGTGGTCACGGTGCAGGGGCAGCTGCAGTCGATCGGCGGCAGCGTGGAGCTCAAAACCCCGGTAGGCGGCAAGGTGGCCGAGGTGTTTTTCAAAGACGGCCAAACGGTGCGCAAGGGCGAACTGCTGATCCGCTTTGACACCCGCCAGGCCGCTGATGAACAGCGCACGCTTAAGCAGCTGATTGGCCTGGAGGAGCGGAGTTTGCAGTCGCGGCTGGGCACGATTGCCAGCCAGGTGGAAACCCAGGCGGCGCGGCGGCGGGTGCTGGAGCAGAAGCTGGCCACCAAAACCACGATCACCAGAGAGCTGGTGGGGCTGGTGAGCCAAGGCGGCTTCCAGCGGTTGCAGCTGCTGGAGCAGCAAGACCAGGCCTTTGAGCTGAAAAACCAGCTCACTGAGTTAACGGAGCAGCAAGGCCAGCTGCGGTTGCAGGCCGACCAGCTGAAACTGGAGGCCAGCAAGAGCATCAGCCAGATGCGCAACCGCCTGCATCAGGCGGAACTGCAGCTGCAGTATCAAAACGTGGTGGCGCCCACCGGTGGAGTGGTGTTTGACCCGAAGGTGCGTCGCGATGGGGTGGTGGGCGCGGGTGAAACGATGCTGAAGCTGGTGCCGCAGGGCGGGCTGTTTGCGGAGGTGTTTGTGCCCAACAAAGACATCGGCTTTGTGAAAACGGGCCAGCAGGCCAAGGTGCGGGTGGATGCCTTCCCCTTCACCCGCTATGGCGAGCTCAAGGGGCGCGTGACCCAGATTGGCGCGGATGCCCTGGAGCCGGACCAAGTGCAGAACTTTTATCGCTTCCCAGTGAAGCTGGAGCTAGACCGCCCCTACCTGGAGAGCCAGGGCACCAGGATTCCCCTGCGCAGTGGCATGGCGATCACCACGAATCTCAAGCTGCGGGAGAAGCGTGTGATCAGCCTGATCAGTGATTTGCTGGTGGATCAGACGGATAGCGTGAAGAGTTTGAGGCAGCAGTAATAACTAGTGATTTCGCTCCAAGTTAATGCTCTCGTAGTATGAGCAATAACATCTCTACTTTGACCTCCTTTGGTCAGGGCTTATCCAAGGCTAGTGAACGGCGTGACGCCCTATTCAGCACGGCTACGGCTCACTGGCGAGAAGCCTATCAAGGCAACGCTGAGCTAATTGAACGGCTTAGGGCTACCCTTCATGCTAAGCCGAATGTGCTGATCGCCGGTGCCGGCCGCCAGAGCGGCCTTGAGGTAATTGCGCGCCAAACCCAGGGGTGGCTGCGGACGGGGGTGCACTGGAGCAATTTCAACCCCGAGCTGCCGGTGGATGTGATCACCTCCACCCACACCGCTCCCCTGGAAGCGGCGCTGCATGCCCTCAAGCCACCGCTGCTGTTGATCCATGGTGTGTACAGCAAGGTGCCGCCCTGCTTGCAGCGCAGCTTCACGATCCGCTGGTCGGACCCGTTCATGCTCAAGGAATTGCAGGGCAGGCCCACAGCCGCTGGTATAGAGGCGCTGATCCAGGCCAAGGCGGTGGGTGTTGCGCCCTACCTGCCGGCGGTGCGCAACACCCTTTTTCTCAATGCCATGGTGATGCTCTGGCTGGGAGCACGCCAGATCGTGTTCACTGCGGTGGATCCCCACAAGCCTGAGTATTTCTTCAGTGGCAATCCTGAGCTCACCTTGGAGATCGTGCGCTGCTTGGCCGCCACCAACCCCTGGCTGGCGGAATGGGATGGCCGCAACGAGCGGTTGGGTCTGATCAAACGCCCCACCGCCCATCGGGTGCAGGAGTTCACCAAAAACATGCTGCGCCAGCGCTCCGCTGTGGGCGGCAGCGACTACCTGATGGAATTCGATCGGGGCTTCAAACTCTTGCGCCAGCTGGCCAAGGGCCGGGGCGTGCAGCTGGGCTACCTGGGCGAATCCAGCTATATGGCCACCACCGGCATCCCGCGGTTGGCCTAAGGAGACTCTGGAAAACCGAGGCCATTCGCGGGACAATGGTCCTGTAATCGCAGACCAGGACTGGGGTGATGGGTGGCAAGCAGCTCCGCTTCACCGACTATGAGCTCACCACCGCCAAGAAGCGCACCAAGCGCGAGAAGTTCCTGGCCGAGATGGAGGTGGTGGTGCCTTCGCGGGCACTGATTGATCTGATCGAGCCCCACTACCCCAAAACCAGCAAGAAGGGCGGCAGGCCTCCCTATCCGCTGGCCACCATGCTGCGCATCCACCTGTTGCAGTAGTGGTATTCGCTCAGCGACCCGGCGATGGAAGAGGCCCTTATCGAGGTGCCCACCGTGCGCCGCTTTGCCGGCATCGAGCTGATCAGTGATCGGATCCCCGATGAGACGACGATCCTGACCTTCCGCCACCTGCTGGAGAAGCACGAGCTGGGCAAACGGATCTTTGAGACGGTCAAAGCCCACCTCAGCTCACGGGGAATGACGATGCGGCAGGGCACGATCGCGGATGCCACCTTGATCGCGGCGCCCAGCTCCACCAAAAACAAAGCCGGGAAGCGCGATCCGGAGATGCACCAGACCAAGAAAGGCAACCAGTGGTATTTCGGCATGAAGGTCCACGCAGGCGTGGACAAGGACTCAGGCCTGATCCATTCGGTCGTCACCACGGCTGCCAACGTGCACGACCTCACCCCCGCTCTGCGTGGCCTGGCCAAGAACCGCTGCAAAATCAATGAGCTGGCAGCGCTGACGAACCTGTTCCTGGCCCGTCGACGTTTGCTTGCAACAGCATGACGAGGGGATTGGTGTGCCCCAAAGGGGCTGTTGAAAGGATCAAGACAGAGCTGTAAAGCCAAAAACCCACCCAAATGACCAGCGAGCCGAGCCAATCAGCTCAGAAATGTTGATTTCGGTGGGTTGGTCGGCTCAGCTGCTGCGAATACCCCTGTTGCCCAGAGCTTCCCTAAGTCAGGGTGCCGCCTGCGGCCTGATAGTCGTCTGGCCGACCGATGTCCAGCCAGGATTCATGCAGCGGAAACACCTGCAGGGCCAAGCCTCGCTCCAAGCCACGGGTGAACAGATCCGGCATGTCGCAATAGCTGTCGGGCTCCAGCAAATTCAGAAGCGCAGGGCCCAGAACATACATGCCGGCATTTACCTGGTAGCGCATCATCGGTTTCTCCTCCAAGCCCAGCAGCCGGTTGCCCTCGCTGCACACAACCCCGAACGGGTTTTGCCATTCCTGCAGACGCACCGCCATCAGTCCATCAGCTCCGTCGCGGCGGGCCTGGGCGAGCAGATCGCCGTAGGCCACATCGGTGATGACATCGGCGTTCGTGACCACCACCGGTTCAGCCCGCAGGCGGGCGGGTAAGGCAGCCAGGGCGCCGGCGGTGCCGAGGGGCTGATGCTCGTGCAGGTACTCGATCGCCACCCCGTGGGCCGATCCATCGCCGAAGTGGCTTGTGATGATCTCGGCCAGGTAATTCACCGAGATCACCACATGGCAGAAGCCCTCCAGTTTGGCCCGCTCGATGATGTGCTCGAGGATCGGCCGGCCCTGCAGCGGCAGCATTGGCTTGGGCAGGCTTGCTGAGAGCGGCATCAGCCGCTGGCCGCGGCCGCCGGCCATGATCACCAGCGTTTCGCTGCGCTGCTCGGGGGAGAGCAGCTGCTCGGCGACATGCAGCCCCACCAGCTGGCCACTGGCATCCACCACCGGGAGGTGGAAGAAGTGGTTGAGCAGCATCAGGTGATGGGCTTCCGTTTCCCCCAACTCCGGTGACACCACAAGGGGACTGACATTCATCACCGCCGCTACCGGTTGCTGGAGGCCGATCCCGCGCAACAGGGCCTTGCGGATGTCGCTGTCGGTCACCATCCCGGCCAGGCGTCCATCCGCGCGGAGCACCAGCGCCAGCTGGTAACCACCTCGATTCATCAACTCCAGCGCACTCGCGAAGGTATCACCCTCGCCGAGGCTGATCGCCGGCCAGTCGTGCACGCGGGTGCGGGGGGCCATCAGCGCAGCAGCTCCTGGCAGGTATCCGCCAACAGGGCCAGACCCGCAGGGCCGCTGCGCTCTGGATGGAACTGGAAGCCCGCCACAGGGCCCTGACGCACGGCCGCCACGAACGGCTGGTGGCC
This sequence comes from Cyanobium sp. ATX 6E8, assembly GCF_024346335.1. Taxonomy (NCBI): domain Bacteria; kingdom Bacillati; phylum Cyanobacteriota; class Cyanophyceae; order Synechococcales; family Prochlorococcaceae; genus Cyanobium; species Cyanobium sp. ATX 6E8. The sequence continues at coordinate 5,393 of NZ_JAGQCT010000005.1, forward strand.
GTAGCGGCAGTGAAATAACACCGCCTCTGGATCCACCCCGGTGGCGGCATAGCTGTGAACGAAGTATTGATTGAGAGGCTCAGCCGAAGACGGCTGCGGGCCGGCCGCCGGACCGGGCAGCAGCCGGTTCCAGCCCATGTGGGGCAGGATCAGCGGCTCGCCCGCCGCATCGTGGTCGGGCAGCGCCGTGACCCGGCCCCGCAAAAGGCCCAAGCCCGCGCAGGCGCCGAATTCCTCGCCGGCCTCAAACATCATCTGCATGCCCAGGCAGATTCCCAGCAGTGGCTTGCCGCTCGCCACCCACTCCACGAGCCAGGCATCCAGGCCGCGACTCCGTAAGGCGGCCATGCCCTGGGGGAAGGCCCCCACCCCGGGTAGTGCCAGCACGTTGCAGGCTCTTAGTTGATCGGGTTGGTCGCTGAGCATGGCCTCGGCGCCCAACATTTCCAGTGCATTGATCAGGCTCTGCTGGTTGCCCATGCCGTAATCAATCACACTCATACGAACCCCCGCCAGGGGCTGGGCTTCGGTGGCCTGGGGGCTCTCGGAAGCGATTGCTGGCAGCCGCAGTGGCAGTGACGGGGCGTCGACTGCCAACTCGCGTTTGAGGGCCGCCAGCTCCAGGCGCTGGTGATGCAGGGCGGCCCCCAGACTCACGGCCGAGAGCTTGGGCTGCTCGAACGCCGCCAATACGTGATCGGCAGCAGCGAAACCGCCACCCAGCACCAGCGGCACCCGCACTCTGGAGGCCGCAGCCTCCAGCAAGGGCTGGTCCGGCCCGGCACAAGTGCCGTCCTGATCCACCGAGGTGAGCAATAACTCGCCAGCGCCTAGCTGCTGCGCGTGTTCGAGCCAGACCAGCACATTGCGGCCACTGCGCTCGCGGCCGGCCTCCGCCATCGCCTCCCAGGCCCCAGGCCCCGTGCGGCGCGCCTGGATCGAGGCCACCACACACTGACTTCCAAAGGCCTCCGCCAGCTCCGTAATCAGCTCCGGCCGCTGCAGGGCTGCGGTGTTCACGGCGATCTTGTCGGCACCGGCGGCTAGCAGGGCCGCCGCATCTGCCACCGAGCGCACGCCGCCACCGGCGGTGATCGGAATGAAGACTTCACGGCTGGTACTGCGCAGCAGTTCGGCCAGGCCGTTGCGGCCGTAGAGACTTGCCACCGCGTCGATGTAGAGCAATTCATCGGCGCCGGCCTGGGCGTAGCGCAGGGCTGACTCCCAGGGATCGCCCAGCACCCGAAGGCCTTCAAAGCGGATGCCCTTGATCAGGCGGCTGCCCTTGATGTCGAGCCGGGCAATCAGGCGCTTGCAGAGGGCCATCTCAGGCGGCGCGGTTGCCTTGCCAACCGGCGGCCAACGTTTCCTGGTGCTGCTGCTCCGCGTCGAAGACGCGATGGCGCAGTTGCCAACCTTCGGCATCGGAGAAGCGCCAGAGATGCGGCGAGCGAAAACGATCGCACAGCCGTTCGTAGTAGGAGCGATCGAAGTAAGGTTGCTCGAATGCCTTGGCAGCCTCGGGGAACTGATCAGCCGGCAGGCTCAGGTAGCGGAAGATCTCGTCGGCCCAGCGCTCGGGAAATTCACCGTCGTATTTGCGCACCAAAGCCACACCTTCCTCCCGGATCAAATCGCCAGAGCGGATTTCCTGGGCTGCATCGTAGGTGGCACGGCCGATGCCGAATTTGATCCAAGTGGTGTGGTAATGAAAATCGTCGATGCGGTCGTCGATCGAGTTGTAGGTGCTGTATGTGCCCGCCGTGCGCTCCGGAGCACTCTGGAAACCACCGTGCTCAATGGCGTAGTAGTAAGCGCTCTGGGGGTGCCATTTCTCGTAATAACCGAGATAATGCACTTCAATTTGCTTGTCGTCGATCTGCTGGGGATTGATCGGCATGTAGGGCTCCCAGTCCACCGCCTCCAGGCGAAGTTGGCGCAGTTGAGCGAGCGATGCACCACCAAGATAAATCTCATCTTCGCTAGCAGCCGTGAAGTAATCCCAACTGCGCTTGGCCGAACCCATGTCGGCCTTGGGGTTGCCGTATTCAGCCTCGTTCTCGCCGTAGAAGATCAGTGGAATATCGTAAAGCGCAGCGATCTTGGGGGCGAGGTTTTTTTGGCCCAGGATGAAGGGCTGGAAGGGATGGAAGAGGTTCTCCACGGCCAGGCGGGTGATCAGGCGATGCACCCGGCCATTGGGGGTGAAGAGAATGTTGTCGAAGCCGGCATGGATCCAGGCCTGGTGATTCTTCCAGCCCCAATCGGTGTAGATGTGCGGCGCCCAGGTGCAGGTGAGCGGATGCATGCCGTATTTGTACTTCAGCAGGTGGGCCTGCATGAAACTGTCCTTGCCGCCGCTACCGGGCACTAGGCAGTCATAACGGCCATCAGAGCGCCGGTAGCGATCACAGAGCTCACGCAATTCCTGCTCACGCGCCTGCCAATCGATGGCAGCCTTCTGTTCCTTCACCCGGCAGGCATCACATACACCCTGGGCATCGAAGTGAATGGCCTGCTTGGGAGCTTTGCCGTCGTTCTTGAATTCGGCCGTGCTGGAGGGCCGCTGGTTGCTGATCACACAGGAACGGCAGAACTTCACCTCCAGCGGCAAGCCATACAGGGCACGCTCGGGATGATCCGCACGAAACGGGGTGGTGTCGACAGGCTGGGGGTAGGGATAGAGCACCATGCCAGTGGACCACCGAAACAGGGATCCTATCGCCAGTGTTCAGAGGACAGCCAAGCGGTGATAGCGGCCGCCGGTGCCGATGCGGGCGGCGGACAGGGGCGAGGCCAATGCTGGCGTTGGCCAGCCTGGAGCACCTGCTCCAGGCCACGGGCGATGGCCTCAGGCTCAGCTGGTGCGTCGTGCACAGGGCCATGGCGCAGTCGCCCGGCCTGGCGACCGCCGAAGTTGAGCACCGGCATCGCCAGCAGCGGCGCCTCGATCACGCCGCTGGAGGAGTTGCCTGCCATGGCCTCAAACAGCTGCAGGGCCGCCAGATAGCGCTGCTGGCCGAGGGAGGGCAGGGCCCAACACCGCTGGGGATGGCGCCTCACGAATGCCTGCAACCGCTGCAGCAGCTGCTCGCTGCCGGCATCGGCGTTGGGATGGGTGAACAGCACATGGCAGGGGATTCGCTCCAATGCCTCCAGCAGGGCTTCGAAACCGGCCACACCCCGATCGGGCAGGAGCGTTTCCGGGTGATAGGTGATCAGCAGGTTGCGTTCGGCAAAGCGAAAGCCTGTGGACTGCTCAAAGGCGCTGCGGCTGGCAGGCGGTGCGGCCAGCAGGCCATCGAGCACCATCGGCCCCACGTTGAACACCCGCTCCGGTGGCTGGCCCATGGCGATCACGCGCTGGCGGTAGGGCTCGGCGGCGGTGAAATGCCAGCTGCTCAGCTGCGTGATCGCCTGGCGCAGGCGATCATCCACTGCACCCTCCGTGGTTTCGCCGCCATGGAGATGCACCACCGCGATGCCCTGAAGGTGGGCGGCGGCCGCCGCCGCAAAAGCCTCATAGCGATCGCCGAGCAGGATCAACAGCCCTGGCTGCAGCCGCTCCAGGGCTTTGCCCACGCCCGCCAGGGCCTCGGCCGTGAGGGTTGCCATCGATGGCACGGGGTTGGCATCGAGGCTGAGGGGCACGCGGGCGGCGATCGGAGTGCCATCGGCCTCGATCTCGGCCACGGTGCTTCCATGCCTTTGGCTGAGGTGGCTGCCACTCACGATCAGTTGCAGAGCCAGGCCCGGTTCGGCATCAATGGCCTTGATCAGATGCCGCAACAGCCCGTATTCGGCCCGGCTGCCGGTGAACACGGCAATGCGCCGCTCAGCCATCGATCGGCTCACCGGCGTGGTAGGCGCGGCTGGCGGGGCGGCCCAGCAGTTGTGGGACGCGCATCGGGCTGAGGCCATCAGCCGGGCGCTGACAGATCAGATCCGCAGCCGTGAGGATCTGGCCGGCCTGCAGCGCTCGTGCGGCGCGCACACTGCGGCGGGCCACCTGGCGCGTGTTCAGCTCCACCGGTTGAGCTTGCTTGATTCCATCGCCCAACATGCGCTCGCAACTGCGGATCGCGGCCACCATGGCGGCAAAGGGCTGAGGCTCCAGGCTGGCGCGGTGGTCGGGCCCGGGCAGGTTGGCATCGAGGGTGAGGTGCTTTTCGATCACCACGGCCCCCAGGGCTACGGCCGCCACCGGAGCGGTGAGGCCCAGGGTGTGGTCGGAATAGCCCACCGGGCAGCCGAAGGCGTTGGCCAGGGTGGTGAGGGCCCGCAGGTTGAGCTGGTCTTCCGGGGCCGGATAGGCGCTGAGGCAATGCAGCAGTGTGACCTGCGCGCGCGGCACGCCAGCATCCAGAAACACCTGCAGGGCGTCTTCCACATCGCCCAGGTTGCACATGCCGGTGGAGAGATACACCGGCAACCGACGAGCAGCGGCGGCGGCGGCCATGGCCTCCAGCAAGGGCCGATGGGTGACCTCCCCGGAAGGCACCTTGATGGCGCCGATGCCCAGCTCCAGCAGCAGCTCCAGCTCCCGCACGCCGAAGGCGGTGGAGAGGAAAGCGATGCCGCACTTGCGGCAGTGGTCCGCCAGGGCATGGTGTTGCTCGGAGCTGAGCTCCAGGCGCTCCAGCATCTGGCGCTGGCTGCCGGCACCGTCGTTCTCGGTTTGGTAGGCCGCCTTAGGGGCATCGGCACTGGCCAGATCGGCGGCGCTGAACGTCTGGAACTTCACCGCATCCGCCCCAGCAGCGGCGGCGGCCTCCACCAGCCGGCGAGCCAGGGCCAGATCGCCGTTGTGATTCACACCGGCTTCCGCGATTACAACAGTGGCCATCCCATCACCCGTTTGCCAGCGCTGATCACGGTGCCCGCAGGCAGCTGCAGGCCTTCACGCAGCATGGCACCGCTGCCGATGAAGCTGCCGCTCCCCAAACACACACCGCCATTCACCAGGGCGCCGGTGCTCACGTGGCAGTGGTCGCCGAGCTGCACATCGTGTTCGATCAGGGCACGGCTATTAAGGATGCAGTGGGCACCCACCAGGGCACCGGCGTTCACGATGGCGCCGTGGGCCACCACCGTGCCGGGGCCGAGCTGGGCGTGGCGGCTCACCACGGCATGGGGCGAGATCAGCACGGGGCAGTGAAAGCCGAGCTGCTCCAGCTGGGTCGCCAGCCGCTGGCGTGGCGCCGGATCCGGCACCTGGCCGATCGCCAGCACCGCAGCTTCACAGCTCAGCCGCAGCTCGGGGAGTTCGGCGTCGCTGGCGATCACTGGGTAGCCGAGCACACTGCCGCCCACCTGGGCCGGCAGGCCCACCAACCCATGGACGCGCCACTGGCCGCCGCTTTCAACCACATCAATCAGCGAACGGGCATGGCCACCACAACCGATCAGCAGCAGGGGCTTCATGGCTCCTGAGCTCCAGGTCCGCCATTCGGAACGGTGGCCGTTAGGCCTTCTCGTTCGAGCAGGGCGAGATAGCTTCGAGCGGTGGCAGCGGCTGCCAGGTCTGCGCTCGCAGCTTGCGCCTCAAGGCCACAAAGGCTCGATCGAAGCGCTCCAACTGCTGCCTCCTCAGCGCGTTCTGCTCTCTCAGGAACTCGGTCCGTTGTTTCATCGATGAGAGCTTCGAATCGATTCTCGAGATCTCTGCTGCGTGCCTCGCTCGCAGCTCGCTCCAGCTCGGAACGTCGGACTCCATACCACGTAGCACTGAGAACCAATACAAGCAGCGTAAGGCGTACAACCTGAACCGAGACCGGTTGGCGATCAAACGACAGCCCCAGCAGCACAGCAGCTCCCGTTGACACCACAGGACCAAACAGGGCTCTGCCTGCCCAACTGGTGAGCAAAAACCGATCGAGTCGCCGTAACACGCTCATGCACCCCACCCCTCGAGCAGCTGTGGGCTGCTGGGCAGGTTGAGCAGGCGGGGCGCTTGATCCTCCGCCACGGGCAGGGGGCCGCGGGGGGCCTGGGCGTAGATCGGCAGCTGATGGAGGAGGGTCCACACGGGGCGCAGTAGCAGGCCCTCGGCATGGGCGGCTTCCAGCACGACCAGCCGTTGGGCTTCGGCTTCGGTGGGATCGGGGGCCGTGAAGCGCAGGCTCACCAGCCAGTGGTTGCTGCGGCAATCGGGCGGTTCGGCCACCAGCTCCACGCCTGCCACGCCCGCGAAGGCAGCGGCATAGCGCTCCGCCAGCTGCCGCTTGGCCTCAAGGCGGCGGGGCAGGTCCTCCAGCTGGGCCACGCCCAGGGCAGCGTTGAGGTTGGGCAGGCGATCGTTCCAACCCACGGCATCGTGCTCGAAGGCCCAGGGATGGGGAAGCTTGGCGGTGGTGGAGAGATGGCGGGCGCGCTGGGCCAGCTCGGGGTTGTTGGTGAGCAGGGCGCCGCCACCGCCGGTGGTGATCAGCTTGTTGCCGTTGAAGCTCAACGTGCCCATCGCCCCAAACAGCCCGCAATGGGTGCCATCGCGCCAGCTGCCGAGGGCTTCGGCGGCATCTTCCAGCAGCGGCAGCCCCCAGGCCTGCGCCACCGCCAAGAGCTCCGGCATGGCGGCGGGATGGCCAAACACGTGCACGGGCAGCAGCGCGGCGATGCGCCGGCCAGTGTCGCGGTTGCGCAGCACCCCCTCGCGCCGCTCAGCCACCGCCTCCAGCCGCTGCTGCACAGCCCGTGGATCGAGCCCCAACGTGCCGGGCTCCACATCCACGAAGTGGGGCACTGCTCCCAGATGGGCCACCGCATTGGCCGTGGCCACAAAGCTGAGCGGCGGCAGCAGCACCTCATCACCAGCTCGAACCCCCAGGAGATGGAGGGCTAGGCGCAGGGCCACGGTGCCGTTGGACACGGCCACCGCATGGGCGGCACCGGTGGCAGTGCAAAGCTCCTGCTCAAAGCGGCTCACCCAGCGGCCGGCGGTGCTCACCCAGCCCGTGTCGAGGCAGTCGCGCACATAGGCCCAGGCCTCGGTGCCACGGAAATCAGGCTCATGCAGGGCCACCGGCTGGGCTGGATCGGCAGGGCCGCACACCTGCCGCAGGGCCTGGAGGATGGCGTCCGTCATACGGCGTAGCTGCCGGGCCGGTAGCGGGCCAGGTTGGCCGGATCGCGGAACCAGGCGGCCGTGCGCTCCAGGCCACGGCGGAAGCCCTCAAGGCCCCCATAGGAGGGCTGCCAGCCGGTGAGCTGGCGCAGGCGCGTGTTGTCGCCGTAGAGGCGATTCACTTCGGAGGCCTCAGGCCGCAGGCGCTGGTCATCGGTGAGGATCTCCACCTCGGCGCCCATCACCTCGGCGATCAGTGCAGCGCTGTCGCCAATGGAGATCTCGAAGTTGCTGGCCGCGTTGATCACCTGGCCGAGGGCGGCATCGCTGGCCGCCACCGCCAGGAAGGCGGCGCAGGTGTCGGCCACATAGTTGAAATCGCGTGTGGGAGAGAGCGCCCCGAGGCGGATCTGGCGCTGGCCGGCGGCGATCTGGCTGATGATCGTGGGAATCACGGCGCGGGCACTCTGGCGAGGCCCGTAGGTGTTGAAGGGCCGCAACACGGCTACGGGCGTTTCAAAGCTGCGCCAGTAGCTGAGGGCGATCTGATCGGCGCCGATCTTGCTGGCGGCATAGGGCGATTGCCCCACCAGCGGATGCTCCTCGGTGATCGGCACAAATTGGGCCGTGCCATAGGTTTCGGAGGTGGAGGTGTGCACCACTCGCTGCACGCCCAGATCCCGAGCAGCCTGCACCACATTGAGGGTGCCGTGGATATTGGTATCGATATAACTGGCCGGAGCGCTGTAGCTATAGGGGATCGCGATCAGGGCCGCCAGGTGGAACACCTGCTGGCAGCCGCGCATGGCTTCGCGCACGCAGAGGGGATCGCGAATGTCGCCCAGCACCACGTCCAGCTCGGCCTTTGTGGCCTCTGGCAGGCTGTCGAGCCAGCCCCAGCTGCCGTTGGAGTTGTAGAGGCAGAAGGCCCGCACCTGATGGCCGCTGGCCAGCAGGGCCTCCACCAGATGGGAACCGATGAAACCATCGGCGCCGGTGACCAACACACGGCTCATGCCAGCTCTCCAGCGCGCTGCAGCAGGGTTTCCGCCCAGAGCCAGTCGAGGGACGTGTCGATATCCACAGAGCGCTCCGGCGGCATTAGGTAGCCCAGGGTGCCCGGGCCCACAAAGCTGCGTTGATTCTGCAGCCAGGTGCGATCACAGAGATAGAGCGCGCCATTGAAGGCGTAGGCCGGCTCCAGCTGCTGGCGGGTATCGGCAGCAGCTGGCGGCAGAAAGGGCGTGAGCTCGTGGCCGGGGTTGAGGCGCACCATCCACTGGGGGTGCTTGGGGCTGGCCGTCACCGACACCACCGATGGGCAGCTGTGTTGCGCCTGAAAAGCAAGGATGCCTTCGATATCAGCCGCAGCGCGCAGGGGTGATGTTGGCTGCAGCAACAGCAGGCGGCTGGCCTCAGGAATCTGCTCCAGGGCGTGCAACACCGGATCGATGCCAGGGGTGGTGTCGGCCGCCAGCTCGGGCGGCCGCAGAAAAGGCACTTCAGCCCCCCACTGGCGGGCCACGGCGGCGATTTCTGGATCGTCGGTGCTCACCACCACACGCTCAATCCCGCTGACCTGGCGGGCGGCGCAGATGGTGTGGGCAATCAGAGGCTTGCCGGCCAGGGGGCGGATGTTCTTGCGGGGGATGCCCTTGGAGCCGCCTCGGGCGGGAATCAGCGCTAGCAGGCTCATCCCACGCCGTAGATCGAGGCCACCAGGGCCATGCTGCGGTTGGCCTCCGCTACGGTGAGTAGGGAATTGTCTTGGCCGCGGGCCGCCTGGATGGCCAACTGAGCCTGGCGCAACAGGCCCGGTTTGTACTGCTGATCCAGAGGATCAGCAGGCTGGGGCTGGGCCTGGCGCGAACCGGCGGGCTGGAGGCTGAGCTGCTCGATCGGGCGCAATTCAGCGCGCAGCGCTGGCGTGGACACGGCCACGCTCCAGGGGCCTGGGGCGTTCCACACGGCTTGATAGAGGCCGATGTCGCCTGAGCTGAAGCGCAGCTGGGCGATCACGGGGCCCGGCGCTGAAGGCTGCCAAGGGGTGAGCACCTGCGTATCGAGATGATCGCCGCGGCAGAGCTGGGAGAAGTAATCGATCAAGTGGATCGAATTGGCATACATCCAGTGGCACACCACCTCGGCGGGCTGGCCGGCGGCCAGGGCGGCAGCAGCATCCTCCTGATCGAGGATTGATACCACGCGGGGCGCCTCAATCGGCTGCAGCGCCTGTTGCAGCTGCAGGGTGGAGCCGTAAAAGCGACGGTTCAGGGCCACATAGGCCCGGGCCTGGCAACTGGCGGCCAACTGCTCGATCTGGCGCGCTTCTGTGAGGGTATGGCCCACTGGCTTTTCGATCAGCAGCGTCCAGCCATGGCGGAAGGCCTGCTCACACACGGGCCGGCAAGCCAACTCGGGCACTGCCACCACCACAAGATCGGCAGCGGTGCGGGCCTGCAATTCATCAATGCTGGCGGCCACCTCAAGGCCCGGATAGCCCGTGGCCAGCTCCTGGGCGCGGGCTGCGCTGCGGCTGTGGATGCCCACAAGCTGCACATCCGGGCAGGCGGCAAAGGCGCGCAGGTGCTCGCTGGCCATGTAGCCGGCCCCGATCACAGCAACGCGCAGCGGGGAAGAAGGGGGCATCAAAGGAACGCCAGCAGGGAAAGCTGCGCCTCAAGCTCATGGGCGGGCAGCCGGTCGCCGCTCATGGTGACACGGTTGCTCCGGTTGGCGTGCATCCAGGCAGTGGTGAGGCCTGCGCTGCTGGGAGCAGCCAGAAATGTCTGCAGGTTCATCGGCCAGAGCAGCGGACCTGTTTCCAACTGCCAACCCGTTGGATCAGCTCGATGATTCCAATGGCGCAGAGGCGCCTGCAGGCGCAAGTGGCCATGGCCATTGGCCAGCTCGAGCAGCAGGTTGAGGCTCGGTGGCGGAGAGCGCAGCAGGGCGAGGCCCTCGGGTTGCAGTGGCTCGGCGGGGCCAATACTGAGCTGCCAATCCAGGCTCTGAAACTGATGCTGGTGCTCGTGGCTGCTATCGGCCGGCACGGCTGGGCCGGAAGGCTCCACGGCACGGCGCAGGATCGTGTGGTCACTGGGGCCAGCAATCAGCTGAAAGCTGTAGGGGGGCTGCTGAAGGAGCGGCCCAGCGGGGGCATACATTCGTCCGGCCGGTACATGGGCCGCCAGCACGTAGGGCACGGCTTCATCCGCACCGGCCGGTGTGCACTCCAGTAGGGCGTCCAGCTGGAACCAGCCATGGCTGGCCTGGGCACGGGTGAGCCAATGCAGATGACTGGCAGCGAAGTGGATGGCCTGCTGATGCGGGGCCATGGCCATCAAGCCCAGGGGAACACCTCAGGATCGTCGTCGGCAACAGAGGCCAAAGACAGGGGTATACCGCCTTGGCGGTGGGAGTGATAGGCCGCCACCAGCGTTTTCACGGCCAGCGTGGCATCCGCCAGGGTGGGATAGTTCTCACCGGCGATCAACGCCTGCAGCACCGCCTTGGTGGATTCCACCAGTTCTACTGCCGGAATCTGTTGCTGTTGGATCTGCACCGGCATGCCGTAGCGGCTGGTGGGGGCATCGCGATGCTCGGCTTCGCGCACCACGGCGGCCATCGCGCCAGTGAGTTCGTCGATGGTGATGCGGCCGTTGCGCGCCATGTAGGTGACTTGAACCCCATGCCCCTGATCGGCTGAAGCATCGATGTAGAGGCGGTGCCCGGGGGCTGTAGTAACCCGAATGCAGCCGGACACGTCCTGGAATTGTGGACCACGCGGGTTGGGCAGGGATTCCGAATCGAACCAAGCAGACACCTGAGCCGGGGCTTCGCCTGCAAGAAAGCGAAAGGCCTCGAAATAGTGGGTGGCATTCATGGCCATGCCGAAATTGCCTGCAGCCACGTGCATGGAGTGGAAGCCACCAAAAGCGGCGGAGCCGAGCAGATCCTTGGGAATGCAGTATTGAGGCAAAAAGCGCATCTGGTGATTCACGGCGATGCGTGCCCCTGTGCGCTCACAGGCCTGTTGCAGTGCAACACACTGCGCCAAGGATGTGGCCACCGGCTTCTCCAGGAGAATCCAGCGAACACCGGCCTCAATCGCCTGCAAGGCCTGGGCAGCGTGGCCATCGGCGGTGGTGGCGATCACCAGCAGCTCTGGCACTTGCACCTGCAGCAGCTCCTCAAGGCTGGTGCAGACAGCGGGAGCGGTCTCGCCTTGCCAAGCCTGAACAATCTGGGCGCAAGCAGCTTCAACCGAATCGGCTACGCCCACCAGCGCCATGCCCAGCCCCTGAAGCGCCTCCGCATGGCGCTGTCCCATGCGCCCACAGCCGAGTATTGCGACCGCAGACTGCCGAGGACTGACTAAACTAGCAAGCAATTGGGTCTGCATTAGAGCAGGAAATAAGACTATGATTTTATTATTAAGCCTTGCCCTGTGGGCAAAGTAAATACAAACTGCTCCCTTGCGCGAGCAAAATCATCTACCGCAAGCCGTTGCCTTGGATTGCGGCCGTAATCGTCCAACAGAATATACCCCCCCCCCACGACTAATTTCCATAGCAGCTCCAGGCAAGAGACTTCGGGCTTGGCGCTATTTAGGTCAACGCTAAGTAGGGAGATTGGAAATCTTGGAAAATCACCATTCAAGGCTTCAGGCAGCCATCCACGTACTATGGTATAATTATTAGTATTACTAAACTTGCGAATGACTCGCCGATAGATTTCTGGGTCGGCATAGGTTGAGCCAACAACACACTTCTCGTCTTCGTGTGCCATATCAGATAGGCCCTCCCAGCTGTCATACAAGTAATGGTGAGCAACTGGCAGAGATCCGAAATACTCTCTTATACAAGCAGCATAATTGGCCTCATGAACGCCAAGATCTACAAAACAAGAGTCAGGATGCAAGCGGCTAGCAGCTGATGCAAGACCGACGAGTATATGCAGCCTCCATTCGTATTGAGGAGCTCCATACAACGCGGTATAGTCCGCACAAGCATGCTGATAAGCACGCTTGAATGTTGGATCGTGCATCCATTCAAGACTAATCCTGTCTACCCACAAGTTGTCCCGGCCATAGTTTTTTTCAAACTTTGGATCGCCAGCACACAACGGGTGTTTCATAGGAGCCACGTTCAGCATACTTAGAATGCTAGCAGAATACGCAGTAGCACAAAGTCGGCTGTGCAAGGCCTTGCTAGCAAGAACGCACTGTTCCAATAACTCCTAGTTTACCTATCCTGGGACAAAGGACGATGCGCATCGCGCTTACGATTATGTAACTCAGTATCCCAAGGGGCCACGGCGGAACCTAGCAAAAAGATTATAGTATGTGCCATCGAGAGACTTGATGATCTTAGGAGGAGTATCATTGATGGCACACTCGAAGATGTTCCTCCAGGAAAGAGGCGATATTAGCTCGCCAAGAATTAAATATTGCAGCCATTTAGGCCGGAAGAGTAATTTTGAGATTGAATCACGCGGCGACATAAACGGAACAAAAGCCAGAGACGTATTGACAAAGCTATGACCCATACCATATAGCGTATTAAGCTCAGCGCCACGGCGGATAGCAGGATGTAAGTATAGCGCTCTGTGAAGAAATCCAATTGCGCCCGCAAAATCGGTTTTTATCGTACTACAGTCTGAAAATGTCTTTACTACAGATAAGAAATAACGATGTTGCGCCTCAGAATTGAAACCATTGCGCAAATAACTGTAACTGGGCTTATATGATGTAAATCTGCCATCTGCGTGGCTACTGAGCATTATTGTAGCCAGAGATCGGGCACATGATTCTTGCCAGCCGCATCTAAATGAATACAGAAAAGCTATAGCCCTTGCTGATAATCGAGATTTCAGTAACCGCCTAAACGAACCGCGAAGCCGACCAAGTAAGAAAGGCCTATCACGCTGGAGGGTTCCATTAAAGGCCGAGAATATTCCGATAGTATCACCAGTTACAACAACAGGATCATGAAAACTGTCGGAGATATACTCTCGTGCGACAATATCAATAAAATACTTATGCAGAAATGCCCGCTCTCCAAGCAGTGAATATTCTTCGCAAGCCCGAATAGCATGCGAAGGCTCCTTTGGATACACTCCCCATTTTGGGTTAATCACTATCAGCTTATCCGAATAGCCAGTTAGCCTAAAAAAAGCTACTACTAAATAGGCTTGAAAGACTCCTAGAAGATGTTTTGTGGCGACAACATGAATAAAAGCCTTGGCATTACGACCTAGAAGTATGGCTGGAATAAAAGAATCGATTCCAGAAGCCAATACAACTATATCCCTATCAGCACACGACTTAACAAGGAGTTGAGCCTTATCCTGCAAAAGTGCTCTAAAAAGCTGACACCCTTGAATCCCTTTAGGAGGCTTAGCGCTGAATAAATATGCATACCTTGCATCAGGCTCTATGGAAGCTTTAAGAATAGGCCTTGGGATCGTCTCTTTGGTGTGGAAGCACAGGCTATGATAAGGAGGCATACTATAGATAAATCCACCATATCCAAGAGGAAGAAAGCAATCAGGGCCTGAAGACTTTTCGTTTTCAGAAGCTTGAACTCGAAGTTTTTTATTTAACTCATGCAGGCTGGAGCGTGTCTCAGCTATGAAAAAGGTAGTAGGGCCAGTCAATCTAGATTTATCTTGCGGATCTAATACAGATGGATATAAAGCATGCGTGGAGGCAAGGGTGGGCGAAGGGGGGGGGTAATATTACATATTTCTAAGGCCTCACAATAGTCGCTGATAGTACATTGATTTTGCGCGAGAAGGCAGAAAGGAACAGCTTCTATTGAAAGTGTTTGACATGAAGAGGAGCATATGGTTAGAAATATGCTGCCTTCTGTGATTTCCATGCATGCTTCTGCCGCCGCCCCTTCACATGGATCGCTAGTAGGATTATCAAAGGCTATCAAATAGCTGGCTTCTTTAGATAATGGCTTAGGCTTAGAGGCGACAATTGAATTATTTTTATAACGTATAACAGAACAGAGCACGAGGGGATCTGGACCTTCGGTTAAGCTGATGGCATGTGCCAGTGTAGTTGGCATCTCAGATAATGCGACTCTATGATTTGCTTGGTGGCCAAAAGGTTATCTGGCATCAAGCTATGATTCAATTCTACAGTAGGCATTACAGCTAAGGCAATGAGCACAACTCATCAATTAAGTTCGCGAAGGTTTATATTTCTTAACTACCACAGCTCGGCGGCCCAAAAGCTTCATTTACATCTAGCGGCTCAAGGACTCTGCCTAGAGGCGATAACATTTGACTCGAGTTTAGTCAAGAAATATGAGCTTATTGAGTCGGTCGGCCTAGATGGCATTGAGCTTGTAGATACAACAAGTGCATGGCAAAGTGAGATAGGGCTCCCTGGTCATAAAGTTGAGAGGAGCCCTTCTGCCTACAATTTAGATGACTTGGATAAGGCTATGGTTGACGCAAGGCTAAGACTGCTCACGTGGATTACTCATAGAGAGAACTATGGGAAAGGAATCACCGAGCTTCAGGTTAATACTATCATGAATTACTCATTAAATAATGCACTCGCTTTGTTAGAGACTATTCGGCCATGTCTGATTGTCAGTCTCCTCGCTCCATGCACGCCCTTTGATATCTGTATTGTTGCATTGGCAAAAGAGCTTGGCATAACAACCGCTTCATTGAATGAGGTTAATCTTTCTGGCTTCTATTATCTGACGTTTAACCAGTTTAACCATGCCCAAGATATTGCAGCTCTCGAGAACTGCAATATCAGAAGTTCAGAAAAAGAGACCATGGCTGTTGGCTACCTTAAGAGTTTTCTCGAGGAAACGCCCTACTATATTAGCAAAGACCTTCAGAAGGTTGATTCCAGTCTCGAGCAGGACCAAAAAGATCTCGGAATCTTTGCGGAAAAATCGAAAAAAAAAGCCGAAAAGCTAGTTGCTTCAAGTGGTGGACAGATTCTTCGTTACACCTCATCGGAACTTCAGCGAATTGGTTTTATTTCAGGCAGGGATCTAAAGCATCACGTGTATAGCCAGGCCCAGAAAGAGAGGATGCGTGCAGACTATATTCAATTTATGAAGAGTAGCATGCGAGAAGCGGAGGACAAGCCAGCTATCTTGATATTATTGGATTACTATCCAGAAATAACGCGCTATCCCATAGGAGGGGATGACTATTTCTATTCAAACTACTTTGCCTTGGCGAAAATACTTAAAAACAGTGCTTTATTCAATCTTTGCAGTACAAGCATGGTATATGTCAAGGAACATCCCGCTATGCTTGAGGTTTCAAATCATTCGCATCCTCGCTTCGGCTTGAGTGGCCTCATGAAAAGCCATGGGGCTACCTTCGTTAGCCCACTTCGAAAAACAACTAGCCTTCTCTTGGATAATCCGATGTTAGTTGTGATTACTGGAGTTTCCAATGCCGGTGTTGAGGCATCGCTTTTAGGGCATACAACTGTCACGACTTCAAAGCCATGGTGGCTATGCATGCCTAATACTTATCATTGCAATGTTTATTCGCGCAAGGTCAGTAGCTTTAAGCATTCATGGAGGCAGCAATGCACAGAATCGACCAGTGACAGTCCAATCCATGAATATGCATGCGGAGAGGCCGAACGCGCTTACTCTTCATTTATATTGAATTACTGTGTTAACCTCGGTGTATCCATGTCGGCAATTGATACACTCTTTTTCTCGCAAGCGGATGCGTATTGCTCAGAGTTCAAGACTATTGCCAAGGCGATAGCAGCTAGATTGGCACGCAAGTCTGATTAGATTGTATTTGAGGGGTGAGCGAAGTTTGCGTGGGCCCGATCAGAGCCCGATGCCAAATAGGCTAAATATGGTGCCACTCAAAAGAGGCTGTCAATTGTAACTGGTGCTCCTTTTTTGTACCTCTGACGAGCTTTTTGGCTCAAAAGCTGCCGATAGAGATGGGGTGGTGCGCCATGACCTGGCCTCACTATTCGAATGTTGCCAGCCGTGAAGGGCTCTCCTTCGGCGATGTCAGCAGCGGCATAGATGGACCGGCGAAACACCAAGCTCGTATTCTCGGCTTCAGTCGGCCCATAGCGGACCCCCCCTAACGCCTTCCATGCTCTTTCCACTTCACTCACTAAAAGAGTCATCTCCGATGGCTCCAGAGAAAAGGCAGAATCCACGCCTCCATCGGCACGGGCTAGTGTGAAATGTTTCTCAATCACGCTGGCGCCGAGAGCTACGGCGGCCACGGCCGCTCCCACTCCCATGGTGTGATCACTCAGGCCCACCTCGCACCCGAACAGCTCGCGCAGGTGGGGGATGGTGCGCAGGTTGGTGTTCTCAGGAGTGGCCGGATAAGTGCTGGTGCACTTCAGCAATACCAGCTCGCTGCAGCCGGCGACACGGGCGGTGCGCACCGCATCGTCCAGTTCGCCCAGTGACGCCATGCCGGTGGAGATGATGAGCGGCTTACCGGTTGATGCAGCCTTCTCGATCAGCGGCAGGTGGTTGTTCTCGAAGCTGGCGATCTTGAAGGCTGGCACATCCAGCTCCATCAGGAAGTCGACCGCCGTTTCGTCAAACGGTGAACTGAAGCAGATCAGGCCCAGCTCACGGGCCCGCTCCATGATCGGGGCGTGCCACTCCCAGGGGGTGTAGGCCTTTGCATAAAGGTCGTGCAGGTTCTGGCCGGCCCAGAGGGAATCGGGATCGTTGATCTCGAAGCTGCCGCCGCGCACGTCGAGCGTCATCGTGTCGGCGGTGTAGGTCTGCAGCTTGATAGCGTGCGCTCCCGCCTGGGCTGCGGCCTCCACGATCGCCAGGGCCCGCTCGAGGCTCTGGTTGTGGTTGCCGCTCATCTCTGCGATCACAAACGGTGGGTGCTCCGGGCCGATCGGGCGGCCGGCGATGTGGATGGTCATGGTGTGATGGAGCTCATCAATGGGCAATGCGTGAGGGGGCCTGTGGCAGGAGCGTCAGCATGGCAGTTGAGCCATCGGCCAGTTGGCCGCAACTCTGGAAGCCCAGGGGCGCAAAGAACTCCGGGATGCGGGTGGTGAGACTCACCATCGCCGGCCCCGTGGCGGCGTTGTCGGTCAGCAGGCGTTGCACCAGGGCCTGCCCCAAGCCCTGTCCGCGTGCCTGAGGCGCCACAGCCAGGTTGTCGAGGTGGCCGCCCTTGCTGTGGGGGCTGAGCATCACTATGCCGAGTAGTTCGCCGCTCTCGCCCGCTGCGATCCAGAGGCGCTGGCGGCGGTGGCTGGCGCCCACCAACCGCTCGAACACATCGCGGGGAGGCCGCGAGAAGCAGGCATTGAGCAGCTGCTGCAGCTGCTGCCAGGGGGCGGCCTCGAGGGGCTGTTCGCGGAGCGCGTAGGCCATCAGCCAGCTCTCCAGGCCGTAGCCCGAGCAGCCAGATCAGGGCTGGGTGCTGCATGGCGATCAGGCCAGCCCCGGCTTGCCTTCAGTAGTCGCCGCTGGCGGGGGGGGGGGGAGGAGAGATTGCTGTTAAGTCTGGTGATTCTCACGTCGGCGTAGAGGCCATCGCTGCGGCGGCTCACGCGGCGGAACTCCAATCGCAGGCCATGGGCTTCCAGGAAGGCGTGGGGGTAGCCCTCGGCATCCAGCATGCGGATCTGGTCGTAACAGGCGAGCAGATCCCCCCTTGGACAGACCTCGAGGTTGCTCTGCTCGGGCTTGCGCCGGCTGAACAGCACCGGCTCGCCTTGCTGGGGCTGCGGCTCAGGCTGCTCCCGCACGATCCCGGCGATCATCGCCTCGATCAGGGCGTCAGCCCGCAGAAAGATCTCCTCAGCGCTCCCCTGAAGGCTGAGCGGTTCTTTGAGGTAAATCGGGCCGGCATCCAGCTCAGCTGAGCAACGCAATGCGGTGAGCATGGTGCTGCTATGGCCCCGCTGGATCAGATTTTGCATTGGGCTGCCGCCTCGGCCGAAGGGCAGGTCGGTCATGTGGAAGATCACGGTGGGCCAGCGGCTCCAGATCGCCTCCGGGATCAGATGGCTCCAGTGCGGCACGAAAATCCACTCTGGATCAAGAGCCGCCACGGCTTCCAGCTGAAGGGCAGCCGGCTTGCCGATGGTGTGAACGGGGCGCTCCAGGGCAACACAGAGCCGATCAGGCAGCCCCACGTTCCAGGGTCGGCTGGAGAGCAGCAGCAGGGGTTGCGGTGGGGCGGGCATCAGCTGCGGGTCATGCCGAGGGCGAGGGTGATGAAGTCAAGTTGTTCATCCCTTGGAGCGCCACGCAGGCCGGCCAAAGCGACTTCAGCATCGTTCACGGCACTGAGCACCTCACCGTGTTTGTGGCGAGCGTTTGGGTCGTCATCAGCTGGATGACGCGCCATCCTTACCAGTGCTCCGTTCCGATCATGCGCTGGTCGTCGTGAAAGTCGTAGCGGAGGTGTGGAAAACGCCGTTCCCCGATGGCCCAGAGTGCACGGCGTACAGCCAGGGTGCTCTGGCTGAGCGTATTGAGATCAATGCCGGGCTCCACAAGCCGGAACTTGAGGTGCACGAAGAGCACCGGGTCGCCGTCGTGGTCGAGCCCAGGATTCACCAGTACACCCTCGAGGCCCTGGCTGGTCAGGTGCCCTTCCAAAACATCGCGGATGGTCTGCTCCACCTCCGCAGCCACGGGGTGGTCGAGATCACGCTCGTAGGTGAAGGCCGTCATGGCAATGGAGAGCCAGGGGGCTGAGGGGATCGTAGGGGGGCTGGCTGGATTTGCAGCCCATAGCGCCGCCCCCGCAGCTCCACAAAAGCGGGATAGCGCTGGTTGTCCACCACCCGCAGCACGTTCAGCTGCTCTGCCAGGGAACGCTGGGGATCCAGCTCGGAATCGGCCGGGCGGCGGCGGCGGTAGTGGCTGGCCTCTCCTTGCTGGGGCAGGGCGTGCGCAAGTACTTCGGCGTAGCGATCCAGCCACTCCAGGCAGAGGGCGATTGTGGCTTCGGCCTGCAGGGCTCGCCACTCCTCCACCAGCTCCGTTCCCTGCAGGTCGATCGTGTGCTGCAGATAGATCGGCCCAGCGTCCAGTGCGGCGGTGGCTTCAAAGAGAGTGATGGGGATCTGGCTGGCGCCTTCGAGGATCTGCCAGGTCATCGGGCTCCAGCCCTGGCCCTGGGGCAGGGCGCTCTCGTGCACCACCAAGATGTGGCGGTGCAGGGCTAACTGATCGGGGCTGAGCAGGCGGCCGCAACTCAGCAGCAAACACACATCGCCTGGGGCCAAATCGGTGGGGTGGTGGATCCAGCGCACGGCATGGCCCCGCCTCCAGAGGGCCTCGATCAGCTGGGGGAGATCGTCGTTCAGCCAGCTGGAGGCATCGCTGAGCAGGGTGAGGCGGCTGGGCGCCAGCGCCAACGTGTCGCAGTGCGAGACGGGGGGGGGACTAACGGGATGACCTCGACCGCAAAGCCAGCTCTAACGAAGGTGGCCTGGCTGGCGGTGTTACCGGCCAGCACCTCAGCCACCGCTTCCGTCCCGGGGCCCCAGTGCTGCTCCATGGCCTGCAAGCCCAGGCGCACCAGTTCTGTGGCCAGCCCCTGGCCGCGGGCGCAGCGATCCAGCGATAGATCAATCATCGCCTCGCGGGGCGCCTCAACCGCAGGCTGCGGCTGGCGATCAAAGCGGATCTGGCCCAGCGGGCAGCCCTGGGCGTCGCTGGCGATCAGCAGCAGGAGGTTGGCATCAGCCAGGCCGGCCCGAAACCAGCGCTGGTGATCGGCCGGGGAGATCGGAGCGGGCGAGAAGCTGTTGGCGCGTACATCCGGGTTATTGGCCCAGCGCAGCAGCAGTGCTTCATCCGCAGCAGTGGCCGGCCGCAGCTGGAGCGGGGGTTCCAGGCCCAGCAGCGCTGTGACCACCCGCGCTGCTCCCCAGCCATCGGTGAGGCCGTGGCCGCAGGCCCGGGGCCAGGGGCCTTGCAGAGCCGGCAGCAACGCCTGGACGATCTGCTCAGCGAACACGCTCGCGACATCGCCGAGCAGCTGGATTGCACCCACCTGATCCAGGGCCACCGCAAAGGGCAGCTGGTTGTCAGCAATCGCCACCACCAGCGAGGGCAGCCCAAGGCAGGCCCGCTCCCAGGTGGTGGCGCCGCCGGCGCCAATCGCCAGATCGGCTCGGGCGATCAGGCCCGCCAGGCTGGGCAGGGGGTCGTACAGCGTGGTGTGGGGCCGGCGGGCCACCAGCTCCGCCACCGCCTGGCGATGGGGCGACTGCAAACCCAGCACCACATCCACCGCCAGGTGGGCGAGCTCGGGCGCCAGCAGAGCCCCCAGAGCCTGGACCGTGAGGTTGGACGGATCCACGCCACCGAAGAACACCAGCACCCGCCGCAGCTCCGTGCGCGGCGGCACCAGCGGATGCAGCTGGGCGTAGTGGGGCCCCAGCAGCGCGTAGTGGGGCCCCAGCAGCTGGCGGCACTGCTCCGGCACCAGGCCCGCATAGCGGCCCTCGGTGGCCTCAGCGAAGAAGTTCTGGTCGAGCAGCAGATCCGCCTGGTGCGGCCGATCGGCCAAGTCGTCGATCACCAGCAACCGGGGCGGGGCAGCTGCGGCCAGGCCTGCCAGCAGGTGGATTTCCCAGGTGGCATCCAAACCGTAGTGGTCCATCACCAGCCAGCTGGCGCTGCGGATGCCGGCCTTGGCCAGGGCCTGTAGGCAGTCGGCTGCGTCCTGGTCCTGGCTGCAGCCCAGCCAGGCGCTATGGAGCTGACGGCCATGCAGCGGCTCACCCTCCGGCGATGGCGTCGCCGACAGCGGCAATTCCGGCAGGGCCAACACCGAAAACTCCTGCTCCAGCAGGCTGATCAGATCGCAGGGCTGGCGCCGGCAGAGAAAGGTGACGTACGCCCCGCGGCGGCGCAGCTCCCGCGCCAGGGTGCGGCAGCGCATCACATGGCCGCTGCCGATCGAGAGGGAGGCGTCGGCGCGGATGAGGATGGTAGGCGTCATGGAGGCAGCATCCCCTCCCTTCGCACCAAGGGCAGCAGCTCAGGTCCGGGGCGACCCTCGCGCACACAGCACCATCCCGGCAGCTGCTCTGCCGCACACCACAGCAGGATCACCTGTGCCGGGATCGGCAGGTCATCGGCCTGTTCGCCACCCTCGAACAGACGCATGCAGGGGAGGGCTATATCGCTGTGATGGAGCGCTGCGCTGGGGGCCAGCAACCCCTGGGCACCTTGTGCCTTCAGCTGATCCACCAGGGCAAGCCTGGCGTCTTTGGCAGCCGGTGTAGTTCCCAGCACCAATTCTATGGATAGGTTCACAGGCTGAAGATCCGGATCAGTCCAGTGATCAGGAATCAGCACGGCCCAGAGCGCTGCTGCTACGCCCTCCAGATCCGCCGGATCCTCGATTTCCTGATGGCGGATCCATTCGGCCCAGGCCACCGTGGGGGTGTTGGCCAGATAGTGCACGGGCTCATCGCAGGCACGGTTCCAGCGGCCGGCCTGTTGCCCGGGCGATTGCCAGAGGAAGGGGTAGCGGCGATCGCAGACGCGAAAACCAAGACGAAGCGGGCTCAAAGCGCGATCCGCTCAGGTTGCCAGCAAACCAAGGCTGGCTGATTGAGCCAGAGCAACGAGAGGCTGAATGGCGTCATCGTCGGGATCCCAATCGCCTTTGAGCCGATCCTGCGGCGCTTGACCATCCAGCGCGGCGCGAGGGCGCTGGAACCAGCGGCGGATTCCATAGGCGTTGTAGGTGCCCTCCAGCTGATCGATCAGCAGGGCCAGCCAGTGCAGCCGGGCCGCAACCGCATCGGGGCAGTGGCGCTCGCCCTTGGCATAGCGCCGCACAGAGACAGGCCCAATCCCCAGCAAGGCAGCGAGCAGGGCGTCGTCGTCGAGGACCTTGCGGACACCCTGCCATTCGGTGCCAGGCGTCGGGCACTCCTCGAGCCGCTCGTAGACCTGCGCCAGCAGCTGATCACGAGATTCTGAGGCCTCCGGCTTCTGATCCAGCCACTGCCGGGCAGCCTGGGTGCAGATCCCCTGGCGCAGCAGGCCCTCCATGGCCGCAGCCGTGGTGGCTGGCTGCCCAACCACGCCCATGCGCACCACCCGGTCACGAAACCGGGCTTCGCTGATACGGGACTGCCTGGCGGGCACAGACCTGGGTCGTAATTGGATCTTGGCCATGATCCAATCCTAATCCGGGCGACAAGTGGATCAGCGCAGCTCTCGAAGCAGACAGAAGGCCTCAGCGGCCTCCACCCCCGCCTGGGCGCCGCGCCAGCGGGCCAGGTGTTCCAGGGCCTCAATCGAGCGGGCATGGGGCCAGGGCCGCATCTCGGCGGCGTAGGCATCCAGGGCCTGCCGTTTGCGGGCCCACTGGGCCGTGATGTCCACAAACCAGTTGGGCTGGAAGGCCGGCGCTGAGCCAGGCGGCTGCCACTCCGTGCTGCTGGCCACCTCGTAGCTCAAGAGCCGCCGCACCGGCTGGCCTGGCGTGGGCCGGCAGGCGGTGACCACCGACTCATGCAGACGGCGATGGTCGATGTTCACATCACCGGCGTGGTGCACATACACCACCTGGGGCTGGTGCCGGGCAATGCGCTCTTCGATCTGTTTGATCAGATCCAACCGATCGAGGGAGTCGAGACGGTTGTCGGGCAGATCTAGAAGCTCCACGCCCGCCGCGCCCAGGATGGCGCCGGCCGTCTGTGCAGCGTGCGCAAGGCTGGAGAGTTCCTCAGCTGCTTCGCCCCGGTCGCGCTGCACTTGCCTTGATGTGGCCCCTTCCGCCACGATCAACACCTGCACCGTATCGCCAGCGTCGGCATGGCGGGCGATGGTGCCGCCGCAGCCGAGCACTTCGTCGTCGGGGTGGGCGGCGACGACCAAGACGGAATCAGCCATTAATTCAGCCGCTTAAAGCCGCCATGGCAAACCGGCCCTTCCAGAAGATCAGCTACTGGACGACCTTGCTCACATTCTGCAATCAAGGCAAACACCCCATCCAGCCCTAGCAAGTAAGCCTCCACTAATTCTCGAGTATGGGCCAGCGACAAATAGCAGCTGGTGGCGGCCAGATAGCCCTTCTTCAGCATCTCCTGGCTGATCAGCGTCTTGTATTCCAGAGCTTTCGGGCTTTGGAAGGCAAAACCCGTGAGTGCGGCCAGGCCGTTGTGGCTGATAGCCAGCCCATGCCGATCGGCCAGCTCCTGCCAGCTCCGGCGCAGCTGCAGGCCCGTGGCAGTGACCTGCTCCCAGCTGCGTTCCCGCTCCATCACCTCAAGCGTCTTCAGAGCAGCACTGGGCCCGATGCGCTCGGTCCAGAACGTGCTGCTGATGAACGTGCTTTGGGCCGCCTCCATCACGGCACGGCGGCCGATGGTGGCGGTGATGGCGTAGCCATTGCCGAGGGCCTTACCGAACATCGCCATATCGGGCTCCACGCCGTATTTCAGATGCAGGCCACCGAATGTTTCGCGGAAGCCGGAGGTGCATTCATCAAAGATCAGCACGATGCCGCGGCGGGTGCACAGCTCACGTACGCCCTCTAGGAAACCGGGATCCGGTGGGTTGGTGCGCTGCACCTCCATCTTCACGGCGGCCAGCTCATGGGTGGCAGCAATGCTTTCCAGCTGATCCAGGCGGTTGAAACTGAAGGGCTGCACGCTTCCCGCCAGGGCCCTCGGCACGCCGTTGGGCTCCAGACCCGGGAGCAGGTGCTCCTCGAGGCCTGAATCGTTCTGGAGGTTGGTGGCGAGATACCAGTCGTGCCAGCCGTGGTAGCCGCAGATGGCCACCGTGTCACGCCCGGTAGCGGCACGGGCGATACGGATGGCAATGGCATTGGCCTCGCCGCCGCTGCGGGCGAAGCGGGCCATCTCAGCCCAGGGATGCAGGGCCACCAAACGTTCAGCCAGCCACACCTCCTCCGGGCAGTTGAGGGTGCTCATGTTGCCGCCAGCCACGGTGGCCGCCACGGAAGCATCCACCTCGGGATGGCCGTAGCCGAGCAGGTTGGTGCCAATCCCCATGATGCTCATGTCGATGAGCTCGCGGCCGTCGAGATCCCAAACCCGGCAGCCTTTAGCCCGGGAGAAGTAGGCCGGCCACTGCTCCGGCAGGAACATCTCGGCCCGCTTGGAGAGCAGCATGTTGCCGCCGGGAATCACCCGCTTGGCACGGCGCCAGAGCTTCTGGCCTTCGCCCATCCGTGCCCCTTCGTTGCGCGCGAAACTGGAATTGGCGGCAAACAAGTGCGGTTGCCGCTGGTGCAGCTCAAGAACATCAAGCCAGGAAAAGTCGGACTGCTGTCCGAAATGGTGGACCACAGCGCGGATCACCTCAAGGTCTTCTGGCTCATCCACGGTCCAGCGCATTGCAGACAAATCTGAGCTGTGATGCAGAGATCCGACTCGAAGAGCACCGCTTTCTCGCATCCAAGGGGTGACATGTTCCCGCTGAGTTGCGGAATGACACTCGGCTTGGGCACGTAGCAATGCATCGCGAGTGAAGACCTCAAGGTCGAGGCCATCGGGATACGAGGGAGGCACGCAATTAGTCAGATAATCCACCCCCTGGCGATGGAAATCCGATATCACCTTGGCCAGCAGATCTGGATCGACAAGCGGACAATCTCCAGTCACCCGAACGAGAGTTGAAGCTGTGGTGGATGCAGCCGCAAGCGCAAATCGTGCTAGCACGTCGTGCTCAGAGCCACGAACCACGCTGACCCCAAGCGATTGAGCTAAATCAACCAGCTCATCATCTGCAGGCTGATTAGTGGTCGCCAGCAAAATGGTGTCAACCACATCACAGCGACGCAAGCGCTCCAGAAGAAAGGCGATTAGGGGCCGTCCACCCAGATCAGCCAATACCTTCCTTGGAAGGCGACTGGAGCTTGTGCGCGCCTGAACGATAGCTGCAGTCTGAGCGGTCACAGGCTAAAGAGGCGATATTGCAGATCGACGAATAACCGTGGCTGCCACCCAGTCATCGGCAGAGTCGGTATGGCAGTAGGGGGGGGTGTGATGCCTGAGCTTATGGTCTGTGATCACATACTCAGGATGCCAAAGAAACATGGCTGGAAGGTTAGATTTGAAACTCAATATACCGATCTTATGGTGATAGGGATTACTGCGTTGATAGGGCGACCAGAAATCAAGGATGGCCAACCAACTTTCGGGTTTTAGAACTCGATGAGCTTCAGCAGCAATTTGAAAGAGATGATCTCGATCACAGAGATAGAGGCAAAAACCAAACACCAGCAGATCAACACTCCGGTCGGAGTAGGGAAGAGAGTCCGCTGTGCCAACCCGAGCGTCAACACCAAGCTGCTCTGCTGCGGCGACAGCCTGGGCGCTGGGATCTACGCCTGAGATCGCCCAGTCTCTCTGATTCGCCAAGCTCTGGAGACGCAAACCCTGTCCACAGCCGACTTCAACCACCGATGTGCCAGATCCAGCCTCAAGGGGCAGTTCCAGCAACAAAGGCAGTAGCGGATCTTCAGCGGTATCGGCAAGCGGCTGATTGCGTCGATTGCGCTGGAACCAGGCGTCTCCCTCCCCTGAAAGAAACACATCACGCTGGAGAGGATTAGTCATAAGTTCGGCCACCGTCGTGGATCAAGGAAAATTTGGTCATTAAGAGCCCAAGATCTCCACTCAATCTTTTGCAGCGGTGAGGATAGTGACCAAGCGGTACTCAGTTCCGCCAGTTCTTGCCTGCTGCAAACTCCTATCACCACCGCTTCCAAATCCTCTTTGTCACGAGCAAATCCGAGGGCCAGATCGATCAACCGACAACCTCTCTCCTGCGCTAGAGCCTCTAGAGCATGCTGATTGGCACGCACTTCCGGGCTCACCCAAGGCGGCCACTTCTCGGCAGGGGTAAGCAGCAAGCCCTGCAGGTAAAGGCTGCGGGCATGAATACCAGTACCAGAGGCACGCAGGCGGGCCAAGGTGCCGTCTTGCAGCAACCGCTGATCCAAAAGAGATAAAGGCAACTGTACTAGATCGAGCAAGCCTGGATTCACCCCTTCGAGATCCTCAGCGGCATAGATCGACACGCCAAGCCGCTGCACTAGGCCTCGCTCCCGCAAGCTCAGCAACCAAGTCTCTAGATGTTCGCCACCTGGTTTGCGCAGGTCCGCTGGGGCATGCAGCAGCAACGCATCTAGGCCCTGCACATCAAGGCGCTGGCAGCTTGCTAAAAAGGTTTGCTCCCAGGCGTCTGAGTCTCGGGCACAGAACACAGGCTGCGGCTGGGCCGGGAGCTTGCTGATTATTTTGAAGCAATGGGAAGCTGGCAACTGGCGGCCAAGCACCATCTCTGCGTTGCCATAGGCCTGAGCGGTATCCAAATAGAGGATGCCGGCATCCTGCGCCTGGGACAGAAGCTGCGCCACCTCATCTTCTGACACCTGCCCAGCCGAATTGGTAATGCCGTAGGCCAAGCCGAACTGCGCGGTGCCCAGGCAGAGCTGTGGTGTCATGGCAGCAGCAAAGCAGTGAGAGCATCCACAACACGCTGCTGATCAGGCTCCTGCATGCCTGGGTAGAGAGGAAGGCTGATGGCAGTGCTCGCATAGGCCTCCGCTACGGGGAAATCTCCCTCCTTGAACCCCGACTGCCTGTAATACGGCTGCAGATGCACCGGGCTGTAGTGCAGCTGCACGCCGATCCCAGCGGCACGCAGCCGCTCAAACACCTGCCGATGCTGCTCGGCAGTGGCCTGCTGCAGGCGGATCACGGCCAAGTGCACGGAACTCAGTACATGCTTTGGCACCTCCAGTAGCTTCACCGGCAATCCAGCCAGCAGCTCCCGGTAGCGCTGCAGTTGCCGGTTTCGCTCTGCCACGATTTCATCGAGCCGTTGCAGCTGACTCAGCCCCAGCGCCGCCTGGATATCTGTGATCCGGTAGTTGAAGCCTAGCTGCTGTTGCTCATACACCCAGGGACCCGCCGCTGGCCGCTCAAAGCGCTCGGCGTCACGCACGATGCCGTGGCTGCGCAGTTCCGCCATGCGCTGGGCCAGCAGCGGCTCGTTGGTGTTGGCCAGGCCGCCTTCACCGGTGGTGATGATCTTCACCGGGTGGAAGCTGAACACCGTGATGGCGCTGTGGCGGCAGTTGCCCACTGGCTCGCCCCGGTAGCGGCCGCCTATCGCATGGCTGGCATCCTCCAGCACCGCAAAGCCATAGCGCTCGGCCAACGCACCAATCGCCGCCATGTCGCAGCTGCTGCCCGTGAGATGCACCGGAACCACCACCTTTGGCAGGGTGCCATCTCGTTCGGCCTGCTCCAGCTTGGCTTTTAGCGACGCCACGCTCATCAGCCCGGTGGCGGGCTCAATATCGACAAAGTCGACCGTGGCGCCGCAGTAGCGGCCGCAGTTGGCCGAGGCTACAAACGTGATCGGAGAGGTCCAGAGGTGATCACCCGGCCCTAGCCCCAGGGCTAGGCAGGCGATGTGCAGGGCGCTGGTGGCACTGTTCACCGCCACCCCATGGGTGGCACCCACCCTCGCAGCCACTGCCTGCTCGAAAGCGGGCACCGCAGGCCCCTGGGTGAGGAAGGGGCTGCGCAACACCGCCTCCACCGCGGCGATATCCGCTTCGGTGATGGTTTGGCGGCCGTAAGGGAGGAAGGGCCTCGGGTCGCTGCTCATGCGGGCTGGAAAGCAGGGTGCACATGCTCGCGGATCAGCTCACGCAGCTGCTCCACGCTGAGGAACTCAGGATTGGAGCCGGAGTTGTAGGCAAACCCCGTGGGCACGGCAGTGCTGCTGATGCCGGCCTCCTGGTAGCGCTGCAGCACGCGGCCGTCGCTGGGCAGGATTGCGTAGTAGGCGCCTAAGTCGACCGTGGTGAAACTGTCTGAGGCGGTGATCATCTCCTCGTGGATCTTCTCGCCAGGACGAATGCCGGTGATCGGCTTCTCGCAGCTCGGCCCGATCGCCTCGGCTACATCGGTGATCCGGTAGCTGGGGATCTTGGGCACAAACAGCTCCCCGCCCAGGGAGTTCTCCAGGGCCCAGAGCACCATGGCCACCCCCTCGCTCAGCGAGATGTTGAAGCGTGTCATCTCCGGATCGGTGATCGGCAGCACGCCTGTTTTCGCCTTTTCCAGGAAGAAAGGGATCACCGATCCGCGCGAGCCCATTACATTGCCGTAACGCACCACCGAAAAGGCCAGATCGCGCTTTCCCTTGATGTTGTTGGCGGCGATGAACAGCTTGTCGGAGCAGAGCTTGGTGGCGCCATAGAGGTTGATTGGGGCGGCCGCCTTGTCGGTGCTCAGAGCCACCACCCGCCGCACGTCGGTATCCAGGCAGGCCTGCACCACGTTCTCGGCGCCCATCACATTGGTGTTGATGAATTCGATCGGGTTGTATTCCGCCGCCGGCACCTGCTTGAGCGCTGCGGCGTGCACCACCGTGTCGATGCCCGCCAAGGCCCGCCTGAGTCGCTCCTGGTTGCGCACGTCGCCGATGAAGAAGCGCAGCTGGGGAAAGTCGCGCTCGGGATAGTGCTGTTGAAGTTCCCACTGCTTAAGTTCGTCGCGGCTGTACACCACCAGCCGCTCGATCTTGGGGTAGCACTTCAGCGTTTCGGCGATGAACGCTTTCCCGAAGCTGCCTGTGCCGCCGGTGATCAGGATGCGGGAACTGGAATCGAAGGGCATGGGCTGAGGGTTGGCCGTGAGCTGAAAAGGGAGATCGACGGGTTTGCGGGCAGACGGGATTGGCTCAGGGCTCTCGATAGCGGCGTTGGCTGTTGGCCCTTCCCGCCGCCCGCCGGCTGAATTCACTGATGCTGGGGTTGGCATGCAGTGGATCCACATGGGCCACCTGCTCCCACAGCTCCCGCGCCGCCCAGCGCACCGTGTGCTCCACCCGGTTATGGCGCACCACGTGGCACCAGCGGGCCATGCCGCATTGCGGGCAAAACAGCTCTTCCAGCCACTCGTCGCTGAGGGTGAGCACGGGGTAGGCACCGATCACCAGCCGGGCGGTTTTGCTGTCCATGCCCCGCTGGGTGAGCTCTTCCACTGTGAGCAGATGGAGGAAATAGCGTTTACCGCCCCCCGCGAGCTGCTGCTCGGGATGGGCCGGGCAGCACAGCTGGCGCTTCCGAGATCGCTGTCTGGGCCTGGTTCTGCGGGGCTGGGGGGTGTTGGAGGCAGACACAACAATCCTGGCGAAATAGCCCGGCGAGCGCGTGAAAGGCCACGGCGCCACAACTGGACCAACCCCCATCTTTGCAGTTCACCGCCGGTGGGGATGGCCGATGCGCACCTCCAGGATCACTGGCGCCCGCGCATCGCGTTGAGATGCTGCATGCCTCCCTACCGGCCAGGCTTGGCCAAGAGAAGCCCACCATGACCCTGGGCCATCAGCCGCTCAGCAACGCCTACTGCTCCCAAACAGGTTGACCTGCTCTGCAGGGGGTCAGCTGAATTCGGTTGCCATGCGCAGGGCACCAGGTCACGCCTGCTTCCCTCACCGCTCAACAGAGTGCGCTGACCAAGTCCAAACGACGAGCAGGCAGCCGCCAGCAGGTGGCTGCCGCTGCTGGAACACCTGCAGGAGCCAAAGCCAGATCAGCACTGGAAGGCCCTCCATGGCCCAACGCCGGAGCTGATGGCCCCGCTGGCCAACCAGCCCAGAGAGATCGGCTTCTGAGACTTCGCCAAGGTCAAAGGGGTGGAGATCACCATGCAGGGCGAACCGTTTCCGCATCTGCTGGCACCATGACCGGCTGATCGTGGTTCTGGGCAGCGACTGGGCCTGCCATGGCCGCTGCCACCGCCACCTCGTCCCGGATCAGCGCCGTTGGGACTACACAGCCTGCGTTCGAGCAGGACAGCGAGATCAGTCGGAGCGTGGGTTAGGAAACTGGATCTACCTTGTTCCACCATCCTTCCCTCACAGAGATGCCCGATCGAGACCCAGGCGCCGTACAGTGTCCGTACGCTTTTGGGGGCTTCTTGTCGTGACCAGCACCAAGCCGTCCGGCCACCGGCCGGTCAAGACGAGTCGGATCGAACTGCGGGCCACAGAGGACGACCGCGTCCTGCTGGATCGGGCCGCGACAGCCCTCGGCACCGACCGTAGTTCCTTCCTGCTCGCCCAGGGGCGCCTGGCCGCCCAGCGTGTGCTGGCTGATCGGCAGCACTTTCTGCTCGATGCAGGCGCCCAGCAGGAATGGGAGCGGATCAACAGCCGTCCGGCCCGCAGCCTGCCGGGCCTGACGCGCTTGCTGGAGCGCCCCTCGCCCTTTGCCCAGCCTGCGGCGGATCAACCCCAGCCGTGAGCCGCTACTGCCCGCCGGAGCTGCTGGCGGGACGTCACCAGCTTGCTGGTTTCCGCTGCCGCTCCAAGGAGCAAACCACCTGGCTGATGGAGTTCGCCAAGCACGCTCATGGAACCGGCACCACGCGTGTGTTTGTGGTCACCGAGATCAATCAGCCAGCAGTTGTGGCCTACTACGCCTGGTGCATGGCGAGCGTGGGTATCCAGCCCGTCGCCCTGCTGGCCCGGCTGGGGGTGGATGAACGCCATGAAAGCCAGGGCCTCGGAGCGGCCCTGCTGCTGGATGTGATTAGCCGGGTCGCCAGCCTCAGCGACGCCATCGGCTGCCGCGGCTTGCTGGTGCATGCCGAATCCGAGCAGGCCCGAGCCTTCTACGAACACCTCATTCCGGAGTTCGAGCGCTCACCCACCGATCCGCTGCACCTGCTGCTGCTGCTTAAAGACATCCGCCGCACACTGGCCGAGCGGGCACTGTGATGTTGTGTTGATCCCCCATGGAGCAGTGAACCAGCGGTGGCGGCTCAGGTGCATGGCCATGTTGGCCAGGCTTCTATACAGCGAACATCGCCTGAAGAACACCCAGTAGCTCATTCAGCGTCGTCTCCAGCAGACTCCCCAATCGCTTGACGAGAGGGTCTCTGTTTACAGCCCTCAGCTGATCAGGCACAACATGACCGGCCTTGCCATCAAACCTGCAATGCACACGAAAAGGGTATGGATGTCCGCCAGTTGTAAGCGGCGCAACAACGAAGGTGCGAAGGTGCGCATTCAGCTCGTCCGGCGATACGACGACACAAGGCCTCGTTTTCCTGATTTCAGATCCTCGCGTAGGATTGAATGCGACAAGGAAGATATCGCCTCTAGATACGTATTCTTCAGTCACCACGACCACTCATCATCATCAAACCGAGTAGCGCTCATCTCATCGAGAAGTCCTTCCGGTTGGAAAGACGATGTCGCCTCCGCCCAGCCAGCCCGAGGATGAGCCGATGGCCTGATGGTCAGAATCCCTGGAGCCGCCTCGATCTCGACTTCGTCTCGGCGGTGTCGACAGCTCTGCGCATCTGATTCCAGAGCTCGGCCAGCTGGCCGAAGCTGAGATCAAGGGTTGGCAGGGCTCTGCTGCCACGGGTTGACGGTCGCCACACCGGTGGACTGGAAGTGCCTGAGGTTGCGGGTCACCACGGTGAGCCCATGTTCGAGAGCGGTAGCGGCGATCAGCAGATCAGCGCCGTCATGGCCAACAGAGGCCGACAACTGCCCCCAACGCCGTGCCACGCCCACATCCACCGGCAACAGACGATCGCCGTACAGCCGCAGCAGCTGGTCCAGCCAGCCCGCCAGTTGCGCCGCAAACGCTGGGTCGTTCACGCGCTTGCGGGCAATGCCGCGCTCAATCTCGCCAATGCTCACAACACTGAGAAAACAATCCTCCTGCCGCTGCTCACGAACCCAGGCCACCACGCCGGCATCGCGCTGACGCCTGCGCAACTCCGACAGCACCATGGTGTCGATCAGAAACATGGCTCACACACCCTCGAGATCACGCGGTGCAACCGGTAACCGCGTGAACACCCCGTCGTCCTGAGGCATCTCGAGCAGCAGCTGACCCAGGGAAGGGGCACTGGCCTGATCGAGCTGCTTGAGCCGTTCGTATTCCTCGGCCGAGAGCACCACACTCACCCACTTGCCGCGCCTGGTGACCTTCTGCGGCTCGCCCCTGACCGCCGCCTCCACCACCGCGCTGAAGCAGTTTTTCGCGTCTTGCAACGTCCAGACCGGGTTCGCCATGGGACTGGTTCAATGATCTGGCTAGATGATCTGGCTAGCCTAAATGGCTACTGATTCATGATGCCTCCCCTTCTGTTGTTGCGCCTGGAGCCAGAGGAGCGGCCGCAGAGCGAGGCAGACGAGGACGGTCTGATGCCCGGGCTGTTCCTTGATTTCCTCAGGTGCAACGCGGCGAGCTGGCGGACTTGCTGACGTCTATGCCACCTCCAGCCCCAGGTGATTCACGTAGGGCAGGAAATCACGATCGCTGAACAGCAGCGGCAACTTGGCCTCCAAGCAGGCCGTGGCCACGTCGCGCTCGTGGCGAAAGCCCTGAACCACGTCCACCAGGATCAGATCACCGACCACTAGCGGCGTCACCCCCAGGAGACGATCGAGCCGTTCCACTTCAGGGGTGCTGACACCATTGAAAAAGTCGATCCACACCGAGGAATCAACAACGATCACGCCGGCTGTCCAGATCCCGGGGTGGTTGGGCCATCCAACCGTTGGTTGTCGAGGCTGCCTTCCCAGCGCAGCTTGCCGCGGAAGGCGCGAAACTCGGCTTGCTGGCCGAGCTGCACCAGGGCGCGCAGGCCCATTTCCACTGTGTATGCCTTGCGCGAAGCCTACACATTGGGCCGGCTTCCAGCACAATCACCCCGGACCGATGTCCGGGGGCGACGTCACGAATGCTGCAGTGTTTGACGCTCATCAGCGCCCTTGCGCCCTAGCCTGCTAGCAGCCAGCAAGCAGGCGCCATGCGCACCCTCTACATCCGGCATGTCCCCGAGGAGGTGGCCGCTCGCCTGGAGAGGCTCGCCGCTCAGGCAGGGTTGCCCCTGAGCACCTTTGCGCTGCAGGAGCTCACGCAATGCGCCCGTCGCGCCGACAACGCCGAGCTGTTGAGCTCCCTGCCGTCCGTGCCGATCGCTCGCGACACCATCTTGGAAGCCCTCAGCGAAAGCCGGGCCGAGCGCTGATGGTGGTGATCGATGCATCAGCGCTGGTGGACGCACTGCTGGTGAACGGCGCGGCTCGTTCCCGCCTCGGAGTCGAGAGCCTGCAGGCTCCTGAACTGATCGATGCAGAGCTGCTCTCGGTGCTGCGGCGATTGGTGCTGGCTGGCAAGCTGCAGGACAGTGCTGCCCTGCAGGCCCTCACCATCGCCCATCAACTGGGGCTGCGCCGCCATGCCAGCCGCGCCCTGTGGCGTCGTGCCTGGGAGCTGCGCTTCAATCTCTCGGCCTACGACGCCCTTTATGTCGCGCTGGCTGAGCAGCTTCAGGTGCCCTTGCTCACGGCCGATGCTCGCCTTGCGCGGGCCCCTGGGCTGCGCTGTTGCGTCGAGCTGATCGAGCCATGAACCCGTGCTGCAGTAACGGCCGCTCCACCCAGCGCCTGCCAGCCAGGCACCACGCCCCCCGATCCAGCGGCCAGTGTGGCCGGATTGAGGTCCTTCAGCAGTGCAACAGCCCAGCTGGTCGCCAATGATCAGGCCGATGCCCAGCATGTGATGCACACCGCAGCGTAGATCTGGTGACGTAGACCCCGGACCGATTTCCAGGGTCCACGTCACTCCGCTGTGGAGAAGCTCGCAGCCCAGCCCACGGCAGGCCGTCGAGCTGTTCCTTATCCGAATCTGTACAGCTTGTACAGAATTCCGCACACCCGCCGTCAGGCACCCATTTACGGGCCTGCTACCGCATCCACCAGCTGCAACTGGCGCTTGAGGCAGGCACGCAGCGCATAGCCCTCTTGGATGTGCTGCCGCGCCCGCTGCCGCACCGGCACCAGGGCCGCCGGCTGCTGCAGCGCGGCGAGCAACGTGTTGGCCAGGGCCTCGGCATCACCAAACGGCACCAGCAGCCCCGTTTCCCCGTGCTGGATTAGCTCCTGCACCGGCGCGGTGGCGCTGCCCACCACCAGGGCGCCGCAGCTCATCGCTTCCAGCAGGCTCCAGCTGAGCACAAACGGGTAGCTCAGATACACGTGGGCGGCGCTCACCCGATACACATCCCGCAGCACCCCATGGGGCACCTGGCCCAGGGGGTGGATGCGGTGCCAGTCGAGCCGCTCGCCCCGCTGCTCGCGCAGCACCGTGAGCCAGCCGCGACCATCGCTGCGCCGGGCCCCATAGCTCACCTTGGGCGTGTCGGCCCCCACCAGCACCGCCTGAGCTGTGGGGTGGCGGGCCTGCAGCTGGGCCAGGGCTTCGAGAAACACATGCACCCCCCGATAGGGCTCAAAGGTGCGGTTCACAAACGTGATCACCGGATCGCCGGGCCGCAGCACCAGCCCAGCGGGCAGCTCCGGGCGCGGCGGGATCGCCAGCTGGGCGGCGGGATCGGGGCACAGCCACTCCGCATCGATGCCGTCGTGGATCACGCTGGTGCGTGCCTGGGCCCAGGCTGGC
This sequence comes from Cyanobium sp. ATX 6E8, assembly GCF_024346335.1. Lineage (NCBI taxonomy): Bacteria > Bacillati > Cyanobacteriota > Cyanophyceae > Synechococcales > Prochlorococcaceae > Cyanobium > Cyanobium sp. ATX 6E8. The sequence continues at coordinate 39,939 of NZ_JAGQCT010000005.1, forward strand.
AGCAGGCTGTGCTGGAAGCGGGTGGGGGTGAGGCCGGCCTGCATCTGGTTGAGATTGACCAGCAGGTGGGTGTTTTTGATGCGGGCGCGTGCTTTCTCCTGCCAGGTCTGCGGCGTGGCGTAGGCATCGGCAATGTCGTTGTCGGTGCCCGGCACGCCATGGAAAAACTCCACGTAGTGCAGCTGGGGCACCTCGGGCCACACATCCCCTAAAAACACCATCTCTCCCCAGCCCGGGTGGCCCAGGATCAGATCCGGCTGCCAGGCCGCGCCCGTCACGCCCCCCTCCGCCAGCTGGGCCGCCACGCGGGCCGCCGCCTCGCCGCGAATCACTTTGGTTTCCAGCTCCGAAGCCAGGGGAAAGGTGTCGCGGCCGTTGCCGCGCTCCAGCTTGTAGGGCAGGTAGCGCACCCCGGCCGGAATCTGCTGCTCAGGTCGGGGCCCGCTGATCGCCCAGAGTTCGTCGCCTCGGGCCTGCAGGGCGCCGATCAGATGCTTGAACTGCCCTGGAAATCCCTGGTGGATCAGCAGGATCCGCATCAATTCAGCGCTTGGCTTTGGCGGCCTGCTGCTTCTGCAGCTTGGCCATGCCCTCCAGCACCCCGCCGCTCATGGCGAAATCAAACAGCTTCAGCTTGATCAGAAAGCCATACAGCAACGGCAGCACCTGGGGGCGGTGGCAGGCGGCGATCACCAGCTTCTGGGGCACGCCGGCCTTATGCATCACCGGGAAACTGGCCTGGCACGCGAACAGCTGGGCGACACGGCCCACCCACCACTCCGGCGGCGCCAGCAGGATGTGGGCATTGCGGCCATCGGCCAGGGTTTTCACCGCCGGCTGCAGGTCGATCACCAGATAACAAAACTGGCGGGTGAGGGCGTGGATGTCGCGCAGCACCGCATCGATGCTGGCCATCTCGATGTGCTCCAGCACATCCAGGCACACCAGGATGTCGGCCGGCTGCTCTGGCTTGGTGGCGAAGGCCGGCATGGCGGGGTCGTAACCCTGCACGTGCACGTCAGGTGGCAGCTCCGCCCGCAGCCGCTGCACCAGGGCGCCCTTGCCGGTGCCGTAGTCGAGCAGCGAAGCACACGCCCCCAGCTCGTGCATGCGCCCAAGCGCGGCGGGCAGATGGGTGGCCAGGCCCGCGCCATCGGCGCGGTTGCCGAAGTTGTCGTCGTGCTCGTGCAGGGCCGCGTTGAGCTGGCGTTGCACGTCGCTGATCACCTCAGCCATGGGGATCTGTCATCGGGCGTCACGCTGCTGCAGGGGTGATCTCAAGATGCCATTCTTTCACCCATGGATCAGTCTGCAGCCCAGGCCGCAAAAGCCCCTCTGGATCCCGATCCCGCCAGCTGGCTGACTGCCGAGCGGCTGCAGCAGCTGGAGGCTGACCTGTTGGCGGCCCGATCCACCCTCGCCGTGGCGGGCCTACTGCCCCGCGCCGTGGATCTCTGGCTGCGCCAGCAGCTGGCGGCGGAGGCGCCCTGGAGCTCGGAAGATTGCCAGCAGGCGATTGCCGCCCGAGAGCCGGAATGGCGCGCCAAGGCCGATCCCGAGGCCCTCGGCCTGCTGGAGAGCGAGGTGGCCACCAAGTTGGCCGTGGCGCCCGGCTGTCAGAGCTGGGCCGAGGCCCGCTGGGGCCACCGGCTGGAAACCCTATTTCTGCAGCGCAAACACCAGCTGGATCGTGCCAGTTGCCGGCTGCTGCGGGTGGCCGATAAAGGCCTGGCCCTGGAGCTTTACCACCGCATCAAGGCCGGCGAGGAGAGCTTTGCGGCGCTGTCGCGGCGCTATGGCGAGGGGCCGGAGCGCGCCCAGGGCGGGCTGATCCCCTTGCAGCCCCTGGCGGCGATGCCGCTGGGGCTGGGCAAGGTGCTGCCGCGGTTGGAGCCCGGCGAGCTGCTGCCACCCACGCGCTTGGGCGAGCAGGTGGCGATCGTGCAATTGGAGCTGTTCAAGCCAGCCCGCTTCGATGCCGCCAGTCGCCAGCAGCTGCTGGCCGCCGAGCTCGACCAGTGGCTGCGCGCCACTGGAGCCCTGGCGCTGGCCCATCTAAGGTGCCCCCATCGAATTGAAGCGGTGATTCCTTGAGCGCCACTCCAGCCGGGCTCCAGGAGAGTCTGCGCCAGCAACTGGCAAGCCAGCCCCCCTTCGCGCTGTTGAGTGAGGCCGGCGCTGAGGCCCTGCTCGATGCCGCCCTGCTGCGCCGCTTCCCCGTGGGCGCCCGGCTGCTGCGCTCCGATGAGTTGCCCGCCGAGGTGCTGCTGGTGCTGAGCGGCGAGGTGCGGCTGCTGGTGAGCCAGGCCAGTGACCAGATCACCCTGTGCAAGCGGGGTCCGGGTCAGTTGCTGGGTTGGAGCAGTGTGCTGCGCGCCGAGCCGTGCGAGCTGGTGCAGGCCAGCAGCGATGTCACCCTGATCGCCTTTCCGGCGGCGGCGTTTGTGGGGCTGATCCGCCAGGAAGCTGCCTTTGCGGCGTATTTCGGCCAGCTGGCGGGCCTGCAGGAGGCCCATGCCGTGGCGCTGGCGGCCGCTGGGCTCCATCCTCGTTTGGTGGCGGGCTGGGATTCGGATCTGCTTGAGCGCAGCCAGGCAGCACGCGCCTTGAACCTGGCGGCGGATGCACCGTTCACCCCGCCCCAACAGGCCGGTGCCCATTTGGATTGGTTTCTCAGCAGCTCGGGTGTGCCCGATCACCCTGCGGGGCGCTTGCTTGAGCCCGGCCAGGCGTTGCCGGCGCGGCCTGGGTTTGTGTTGCCCTACCGGCTGATCGGCCTGCCGCGCACGCCGGCGCTGCCGGCCAGCGAGCAGGTGGTGCCGGTGGCCGCTGAAGCGCTGCCCAGCACCGAAACCCGCAGCACCAACCTGGAGGTCCTGGGCATCCTGGAAGACGATCACTTGGCGGATGGCGACCGCTTTCCCAGCGTGCGCGGCCGCGGCCAGCTGGCGGAATCCCTGGCGGTGGCGGAAATGGTGGCCCTGCAGCAACGGGTGCCCTTCCGCCGCGATGCGATCGCCAAGGTGCTGGAAGCCCAGTTTCGGCGGGATAAGAGTTTGTCGGTGGAGCTGTTGGGCGGCCTGTGCGAGCTGATGGGGCTGCGCAGCCAGCTGGCCGAAACCGACAGCGCCCACCTGGCGGCGGTTGAGGCCCCGGCGGTGTGGCTGCTGGAGGGGATTCCGGTGGTGTTTTACGGGGTGCGAGGGGGCCAGGCGGTGCTGGGCCATCCCCACCACGGTCTGCAGCGACTCAAGCTGGAGCCGCTCAAGGCCCAGCTGGGGGAGCGTTTCCGCTTCCTGATCCCCCGCCGGGTGGGCGCTACACCCACCAGCCGCTTTGGCTGGGGTTGGTTTACGCCGCTGCTGGGCAAATACAAAACGGCCCTGGCGATTGTGTTTGTGGCCTCGTTGTTGGCCCAGTTGTTTGGCCTGGCGATTCCGCTTCTGATCCAGCAGATCATCGACAAAGTGCTGAGCCAGGGCAACCTCAGCAGCCTCAATGTGTTGGGGGCGGCGATGGTGGTGTTGGCCCTGTTTCAGGGCTTGCTCACGGTGTTGCGCAGCTACATTTTTGTGGACACCACCGATCGGATGGATCTCACCCTCGGCAGTGCGGTGATTGATCGGCTGCTGTCTCTGCCGCTCACCTACTTCGAGAAGCGCCCGGTGGGGGAGCTGAGCCAGCGCCTGGGTGAACTCAACACGATTCGGGGTTTTCTCACCGGCACGGCCTTGGTGAGCTTGCTCAACATCATCTTTGCCACCTTGTATCTGGCAGTGATGTTGGTGTATTCGCCGCTGCTCACTGCCGTGGCGTTGAGCACCTTGCCGGTGTATCTGCTGCTGGTGTTTGTGGTGGCACCGATTTATAAAAACCTGATCCGCAAACGCGCTGTGGCTTCGGCGCGCACCCAGAGCCACCTGATTGAAGTGCTCAGCGGCATCCAAACGGTGAAAGCCCAACACTTTGAGCTCACCGCCCGCTGGAAATGGCAAGACCGCTACCGCCACTTTGTGGATGAGGGCTTTAAAAGTGTGGCGCTGGGCTCGGCCGCCGGCGAAATCGGTGGGTTTCTCAACCAGCTTTCGGGGCTGCTGATTCTGTGGGTGGGGATGTGGATGGTGCTGGAGGGCAACTTCACCCTGGGCCAGCTGATCGCCTTCCGCATCATCGCCGGCAACGTGACCGGCCCCTTGCTGCAGCTTTCCGGGCTGTATCAGGGTTTCCAGGGCGTGCAGCTCTCAATGGAGCGCCTCAGCGACATCCTCGATCAAAATCCTGAGCTCGGTAAAGAAGACGACATCGGCCAGATCGCCATGCCGCCGATTCAGGGGGCTGTGCGCTTTGAAGACGTGCGTTTCCGCTTTGAAGCCTCAGGCCCCTATCAAGTGGATGGCGTGAGCATCGCCATTCCCGCTGGCAGTTTTGTGGGTGTGGTGGGCCAGAGCGGCAGCGGCAAGAGCACGCTGATGAAATTGTTGCCGCGGCTCTATGACCCCCAGCAGGGCCGGATTTTCATCGACGATTACGACATCGCCAAGGTGGATCTCAGCAGCCTGCGCCGCCAGATCGGCATCGTGCCCCAGGATTCGCTCCTGTTTGAGGGCACGATTGCTGAAAATATTGCCCTGAATGATCCCCAGGCCAGCACCGAAGCGATCCTGGAGGCGGCGCGAATTGCCTGCGCCCACGATTTCATCATGGGCTTGGGCCAGGGCTACGCCACCCCGATTGCGGAGCGGGGCAGCAACTTGAGCGGCGGCCAACGCCAGCGGATTGCGATTGCCCGCACAATTTTGGCCAACCCACAGCTGCTTGTGATGGACGAAGCCACCAGCGCGCTCGATTTCGACACCGAACGCCAGCTCTGCCTCAACCTGCAGGAGTGGGCCGAGGGCCGTACCGTGTTTTTCATCACCCACCGGCTCAGCACGATTCGCTCCAGCGATCTGATCCTGGTGATGCACCAGGGCCGGCTGGTGGAGAACGGAACCCATGCCGAGTTGGAAACACTTGCTGGGCGCTATGCGGCTTTGTATCGCCAGCAGGAAGCGGGTGGCGAGGGCTAATTCTTCCAGGCAATAGCCTGTTTAGCACCTACTGCACGGGATGGCTGGCCCTGTGCTTTGTTGTTGATTGGGCTCGTGGTTAGGAGGGTAGCAATCTTCTGCGCGATAATAGGGTTTTAGTCTCCAGCGGTGGCGTGTGAGCGCTGGTGAGATGCGCCAGAAGCTTCTATTGGGGAAGGTTGTTGACTGACCAAGGGCTAGCACCTAATTGGGTTTGGCCATGTGTGCCATGTACCTCTTCTCGGCACCGTAGCACTGGTCGCATAATCACATTCATATTTGTAGTTTCAAATACGAAAGTGGTTGCCATGCCCTGCGCTCCTCCTCTCCGTCGCGCTGGTCTGGCAGTGTCGCCAATTTCGGTGATTTTATTGCCTGACCACTAGATTTTGAGAAGCGGATCAATGTCTAGGGGAGAAGCCGGCGATCAGGCTTGTGGCGCTTCATTTTGATACGAGCTGGTGATGTCAAGGCTTTCAACCAATAAAAAACCCCTTCCCAAACGGGAAGGGGTGGCTTTCTGAATTCGAGAATCGAAATCAGAAGAGGGCGCGAGTGGTTCGAACAGCGATGGAGGTGCCACCCGCCACGTCGAGTACATCAGCACTATTGACGCGAACTAGTAGATCGCCGTCTGTGCCACTGCCTGCAGCGCCACCTTGCACGAACAAGTAGCGAGAGCCTGCCCCGTCAGAGAAGGCAACGCTTTGGCCAGAAGCCAATATCCTATCCAGCTCAGCAACCCGAGCTGTGAGCGTGCCGTCGAAGGAGGCCGTCCAGGTCACCGAACCGCCCGTATTGGTTGTGAAATTAGCCACAGCAAGGTTGGCACCTACCGAGGCAGTCACCACATCTTGAGTGATAGTGAACAGGTTGGCGGCGACGTTGGCATCTACATTGCGAGAACCTGTTGTAATGGTCAGTCCAGCACTCACATGGTCGAAGCCAGCGAGGTTGGATTGATCGAAGCTGGCGTAACCAAGGCGGCTGCCTCCAGCGGCACTGATGATTGCTTTGCCGGTAGCTGCAGCGAAAGTTCCAATGCCAAGACTAATCCTGTCTGCCCCGGCATCGCCGAAGATGATCCCGCCATTCGAGCCACTTGCAGCGTAAGTGCCCAGGGTGATGGAGTCAGCACCATCACCGCCATTCAGGGTGCCTGCGTTGAACGCACCGCTGATGTAGACCGAATCCAGGCCATCACCTGCGTTGATGTAGCCCTGGTTCAGGCTGACGCCGGCCGAGAATTGGATGGTGTCAGCACCAGCCCCGCCTCCAATGGTGGCAGAGCCTTGGGTTGTGGTGACTTGACCTCTGAACTGCAGCAAGTCGTTCAGAGCATCACCGTTGATATCGAAGGAGCCGGTAAGGTTCGCGGCCGCTTGTGCTTCAAAGATGATGGTGTCAAAGCCATCTCCACCAGCAACGAAGAAGCTACTGAGGCTGCCTGCACGAGTAGCAGAGAAGACGATAGAATCGTGACCGGCTCCGCCGTTGACGGTGAAGCGGTCAGCGTTACCTGAAAACAGTAAATTGATTGTGTCACGGCCATTTCCGCCGGCGATCAGCGAGCGTGTGGAGCCTGTTCCGACTCGAGCGCTAATGATGTCACTGCCGTCATTTGCATTGACAGTAGTACGATCAAGTATGCCTTCAATAATGTTTAAGGTGTCGTTTCCAGATCCCCCACGAATGATCGTGCTGGTGCCGAAGTCCCTGCCGAGAGTCAGCAAGTCATTTCCGGAGCCTGCGAATACAGAACCTTGAAAGATTGCACCGCCGGTGAGTACAAAACTGTCGTTGCCGGCACCACCGTTGAGTAGGACTGCCGAGCCATCCACTGATGCTGCGGTGATTGTGTCGTTGCCCTCAAGGCCAAAAACCGTGTTGCCCTGAATTTGTTGTAAAACAAAAAGATCGTTCGAATTGGTCCCAACAACCGGTTCCGAGCTGGGAGAGTTGATTAGAAAATTCGCCATGGGTGAATTTGAATGGATTCTGGGTTGAGACCAGCCATACATACCTTACACAGGTGCAGGTGGTTTGACAATGGTCAGGTTGTCAATCCGGCACAAAGCAAGCTGTGCCAGGCGTCGATGGCTTTGTGCTCATCGAAAGCCTTGGCTGTGGATGTTGCCCGTTTCGCTAGCTTGCCACATAGTGCTGAATCTGCCAAGAGCTTTGCCACCACTGGCATTAGCCACCCTTCTTTACGAAAATCCACCAGTGTTGCGCTGCTTGGGTCAAGAAACTCCCGTACTGGCTCGGTGTTGCTGGCGATCAAGCAGCAGCCCGAGGCCATCGCCTCCAGCAGGCTCCAGCTGGCCACAAACGGGCGGGTGAGGTGCACGTGCAACCAGCTTCGCTGAAGCCACTGCGTGTAGGCATGCGGCTTGAGGCGCCCTAAGAAGCTCACGCGCTTCTCAGCTATCCAGGGCGCCAGCTGCTGCTGGGCCCAGCGCCCGAAGCTGCCCTCCTGGGGTGGTGAGCCCCCGTAGCAGATCCGGTCGTCGCCGGCGATTTCCACCTCCAACTGGGGATGGGCCTCCAGCACCCCGGGCAGCTCGCTGATCAGCTCCGGGAAGCCCCGCATCGGCTCCATGCCGCGCGTGCCGTAGGTGAGCAACGGCGTGGGGGCTTTGCGCTGGTGGTCGGGGCGGAAGCGGTTCAGATCGACTCCGTCGGTGATCACTGCGCAGCGCTGACGCAGGGCTTCCGGCAGCTGCTGGCGTTGCCAGTGGGTAGGGGCTACCAGCGCATGCGCCTCGCTGAGTTCGAGTGCCAACGACAGGTTGCGCTCGCGCATGCCCCGCCCGTTGCCGGGGCTGGGCCACCACAGGTTGGTGGGATCAAAGCTGTAGAGGGGGGCGTCCACCGCAAACCACCACTCCACATAGGCCACCCGCCGGACCTGGGGCCACACCAGCGCAGTGTGCAGCCCGCAGCCCCAGCCGCTGTGGCTCACCACCACATCCGGCTGCCAGCCTGCTGCCGCCAGCTGCTCCATCGCCTTAAGGTATTGCTCGGCCAGTGCCTGGGTGTGGGCCAGTCCCTTGAGCTGGCGCGCCTCAAGGGCCTTGTGGCCCAGGCCGCCTTTGAGGGTGATCCGCTCCACGCCAGCCAGGCTACGGCCGTAGTGCGTGTGGCAGAGGAACTTCACCTCATGGCCGGCCTGGGCGGACACCGCCGCGGGCCGCACGAACTGTCCGGGGAAATTGGGATGGAGAAACAACAGGCGCATGGGAGCATGATCTCATTGCTTGGTTCTTGCGGACGATGGGTCTGCCCCGTGCCATTCAGGCCCATCAGCAGGGAGACCTGGCAGAGGCGATGCGCCACTACCAGCGCGCCATCGACCAGGGCGACCATCGCCCGCCGCTATTTCAAAATTACGGCGCCCTACTTCGCCAACAGGGCAAGCAGGAGCATGCCCTGCAGGTGTATGACCTGGGGCTCCAATGCAATCCCCGCGACGCGGGGGTGCTCACCAACAGGGCCAACCTGATCCGCGACAACCGTCCCGCCTCGGCCCTGGCTGATCTGCTGGCCGCTCTGCGGCTGCGGATGGCCCAGGGTGAACAGCCCTCTGCCTGCAGTGAGCTGCTGCGTTCGCTGATCAGCCTTTGCCGGGAGCTGGGCCTGCAGGCCTGGGCCCAGGCCTTGGCCCAGGTGGCTTTGCGTTTGGTGGGTCCGGAGCCCTTGCTCTTGGGCCAGCTGCTGGTGTTGCTCGATGGCCTGGCGGCTGCCGCTGAGGTTTCCCCCGATGAGCCGGGAGAGGGGGTGCGCGAGAAGCTGGTGGCGCTGCTGGAGCAGCGCATTCGCCGCTGTGCGCCCAGGCAACAGGCCGAATTGCGACTGGCCTTGGCCGGTCACGACATGGCCCGCGGCCATCTCGAGCAGGCGCTGCAGCTCTACGAGCAGGGCCTGGCTGCCTTGCGGGAGCCGGGCGAGCTCGACCCTCAGGAAACGCAGGAGCGCCAGAAACTGCTGGATCTCAACAGCTGGAATTTTGGCTGCGGTTTGCTGCAGGCCCAGGAGCTGGGCCGCGGTTGGCAGCTCTACGAGCACGGCCTGCGCACCCCGGCCGAAGGCCCCCAGCGCTGGCAGCGGGCCCTGCGCAAACCCTTTGCCGCCTCCGAATTGCCGATCTGGCGCGGGGAGCCGCTGGTGGGCAAGCGCTTGCTGCTGCTGGAAGAGCAGGCCATCGGCGACGTGATGATGTTCCTCACCCTGCTGCCTGCCCTCCAGCAGGAAGCCGCGGCAGTGGATCTGATGCTGGGCGAGCGCCTGGTGCCGATCTACCGGCGCTGCCTGGCTGAGCCCGTGAAGATCTGGACCCATGCCGACGCGCTCCAGGGCCGCTTCATCGCAGCCGATTACGACGTCCAGTGCCCGATCGGCTCCATCTGCCAGCACCGCTTCACCCGCCTGGATACCTACGCCCAGCGGGTGCCGATGTTGGTGGCGCAGGCCGCGCGCCGTGATGAATTGCGCCAGGCCTATGCCACGGCCGGTGGCAGCCCCGCTCAGCGCCTGATTGGAATCAGCTGGAAGGGGGGCGGTACAGCCGGACGCATCCGGGCCAAATCGATTAGCCCGGAGCAGTTCGCACAGTTGCTCCAGCCCCTGCCCGGCGCGCGCTTTGTGAGTCTGCAGTACGGCAAAGCCGCCCCCCAGGTGGAGCAGTGGCGCCAGGCCGGCCTGGATGTAATCCACGATCCACGGGTCGATGCCCTGCGCGACATGGATCTCTGGCTGGATCAGGTGGCCGCCTGCGACGCGGTGATCAGCGTGGCCAACACCACTATTCATGGCGCCGGCGGCCTCAACCTGCCCACCCAATGCCTGCTCAGCCGCAACTGTGATTGGCGTTGGTTCACCGATCCCGCGGTGCAGCGCAGCTACTGGTATCCCAGCGTGGGCATCCTGCGGGAAGACCCCCAAGCAGGCTGGGCCCAGGCGCTGCAGCGGGCTCGCCACTGGCTGGAGCAGGGCTGCCCGATGCCTGCCGGCCCGACCGCAACCCGGGCGCTACAGCCGGTTAGGGCAAGATAAGCACCAACCAATTTCGCCTGGATCGCTGATGGCCGGCTTTGCAGACCCACCCCAACACCAGCTGCTCGGTCTGTTTCAGGCGGGGCAGTATCGGGAGGTGTTGCAGCGGGCCCAGGCCCTCAATCTGCGTCTCGAGCAGGACCCCATCGCCGCCCAGATCGTGGCTGGCGCGTTGTTTCAGTTGGGTGAATTCGCCAAGGCGGCCCGCTTGCTCGAGCCCCACCAGGCTGCCCTGGGTGCTGATGGTTCCTATCTCTCGTTGTACGGAGCCACCTGCCGCCGCCTCGGCCAACTCAATTCAGCCAAAGATTTACTCAGCCGCGCCCTGGCCCTCGATCCCCAGGCCCCCCAGATCCGCAACAACTACGCCAATCTGCTGATCGACCTGGGCGAGCTCGCCGAGGCCCGGCGCCTGCTGGAGGGCTTGCTGGCGGAGGATCCCAGCTACGCCGATGCCCGCGCCAACCTCAACCGGCTGCAGTTTCGCGAGCAGCAGAGCGCCCCGGCCCTGGCGCCAAATGCCTCCACTACTGCCGCCGCGCCCGCCACGGCCCTGGCCAGTGCCCAGAGCTGGATGCCGCAAGATCCGCTGATGCTCGCCTTTGCGGAAGACGAAGTGCGACAGGCTGGAGCGGTGGCCTTCAGTAAGCCCGCCCCCAATTCAGCCGCAGCCCTGGCCCGCCAGCTGCCCGACCCCGACAAGGCTGCCGTGGCCGCCGATCAGCTCAAGCTGGCCGCCCAGGCGATCCAGGAAAACAACCCGGCCTTTGCCCTGCAGCTGGTGAGCCAGGCGGGCCTGGCGCTGGGCGCCCAGGCGGCGGTGTACGTGAATGCCGCCGATGCCTACATCCGTCTGCAGCGTTTCCACGAGGCCGAGATCTGCCTTCTGCATGCTCTGCAGCTCGGCGGCCCAGCCCTGCCCCACTACATCAACTTGATCACCCTGGCCAGCATGCGCGGCGACTGCGCCCTGGCCCGCCACTACATCGATGCCGCAGCAGCCATCGATCCCAAGCATCCCCAGCTGGCCCAGGTGCGCGAGCAGGTGCAGCGTCAAGAGGCGGGCCAGGGGTCTCGCTACAGCTTCGTTGCCCAGTGGGCGTTGCCCAACCTCACTCCTGCCCCGCCGGTTTCAGCGCCCTAGATCCCTCCACAGCCAGTGAGTGGCGGTTTGTTGGGCGCTCAGCCTGCTGCCCCAGCGCCGTAGCCGCCGCCAGGCGGGGCTGAAGCTCCAGCGGCTGGGTTGGCTGCTGATCACGTTGGTCTGTTCCTGCGGGTCGCGGCCGAGGTGCACGGCCCAGAGGGGCTGGCCGCGGCCATCCAGCGCCAGTTTGCGGGGCCCGCGCAGCAGCAGCAGCTCGCTGCCGAATTCCACCACCGCTCCCCGCTGGGTGGCGGCCCAGCGCTGCAGGGGCTGCATCGCGCCGCTCCCCGCCAGGCCCCGCAGGGCTTGAGCCAGCAGGCCGGTGAGCGCCAGGGGCGCGTTGCAAGCCTGGGGTTGGGCGGTGCCCCCGGGCGGGCGGTAGATCCACGGCACCCGCACCGCCCCCTCCAAAAAAGCGCCCTTGTAGAGCATGCCGGCGTCGCCCAGCAGCTCGCCGTGGTCGGCCGTCACCGCCACCGCCGTGCGCGTGGCGTCGCCGCGCTGGGCCAGGCCCTCCAGCAGCAGCGCCAGCTGGGCATCGAGCAGCTGCAGGTGATCGGCATAGTCGGCCCGGCAGGCCGAGATTTGATCGCCCGTGATTTGGCCGGCCCAGCTCGCCTGGCTCTGGCGCAGTTCACAGCCCGCCGGCAGCTGCCCGATCCAGCCGGGGGTGGGGGTGGGCGCTGGCAGGCCGTCCGCCCGGTTGCGCCCGTGCCAGGGCGCCGGCGTGTCGAAGGGTTCATGGGGGCCCACAAAGCTCACCCACAGCAACCAGGGCCGATCGCTGGGCATGGCCGCCAGCTGCTCCAGGCCCCGCTGGGCGATCCAGATGTCGGGATAGAGCGCCAGCGGCAGCACACTCGGCCGCACCGCCCAGGCCGCCGGGCTTCTGCCGGCCCCGTAGCGCGCCTCCAGGTCCGCCCGTTGCTGCTCCAGCACGCCGGCCGCCTGCCAGGCCTCGGTGAGGGCGCAGCTGAGCCGCCGCAGGGCCCGCGGGCCCGCCACTTCGGTCATCTGGTCAAACCCCAGCGCCGCCATCAGGGGCTGGTCGTCGCGCAGATCCCGGGGGCTGCCGTGGCTGGTCCAGTGGGTTTTGCCCACCAGGGTCGTGTGCCAGCCCTGCTGCTGCAGCTCGCGCACCAGCGAGGGGGCGTCGGCCGGCAGGGTCACGGAGGTGTTGCGGGTCACCCCCAGCTGGCTGGGCATCAGCCCCGTGAGCCAGCTCAGCCGCGCCGGCACGCAGTGGGGGCTGCTGGTGTAGCAGCGCCGGGCCGTGAACCCCTGTTGCGCCAGGCCCTCCAGGGCCGGCAGCTCCAGCACCGGCGCCCAGGGATCGCCCCAGTCGCCGCGCCACTGGTCAAACGTGACCAGCAGCAGGTTGGCGGGGCTGGCGGCGGGGGCGGGGCGGGCCATGGCTGCTGGCGGATGCTCTGGGAAGCTTGACCGGTGCAGGCCCCCCGTGCTCAACCCGATTCCATGCAGCCCGCGGCGCAGCTGGGGGTGCTCTATGCCGCAGACGCCTACGCCAATGCCCAGCGCAAGATGGGCCGCCAGCAGGCCGAGGTGGGGCTGCTGGGCGCCCTGATCGATGCCTGTTCCGGCCCCGCCTTCACCATCGCTGCCACCCGAAAGGAGGATCTCAGCGGCCTCCAGCAGGAGCTGCGCCGCCGCCGCCCCCCGTTGCCACTGCACCTCTGGCCGCTCGACAAGCTCGATCGCCTCACCGGCGTGGATGGCCTGTTTGTGGCCGACCCCAACCTGGCTCGTTGGGCCGAGCTGCGCCAGTGGCATGCAGGCGGCTCGGCGGCATGGAGCCTGATCGGCCTCACCCACACCCTCTCCAGCCTGGGCGCCTTGGAGGCCCTGCGGCGCTTTCCAGCCGCCCCCCTCCAGCCCTGGGATGCCCTGATCTGCACCAGTCGCTGTGCCCGCGAAGCGGTGCACCAGGTGCTCCAGCAGGAAGCCGAAACCCTGGCCCGTCGCTTTGGTGGTCAGCTCCATGCCTGGCGCGGACCCCAGCTGCCGGTGATTCCCCTGGGCTGCGATGTGGAGCATTTGGCGTCGCTGCGCCGGCAGCGCCCCGCTGCACGGGCCGCCCTGCAGATTCCGGCGGAGCAGCCTGTGCTCCTGTTTGTTGGACGTTTGGACTTTCACGTCAAAGCTCACCCTGGTGTGTTGCTGCAGGCCCTGGCCCGGGTGGCCCAGCGGCGGGCGGCCCAGCAACCCACCGGCTGGCCGCCCTGCTTGCTCGTGCTCGGCACGGCCCGGAGCAAGGCCACCCAACGGGCCTGGCAGCAGGCCCAGGCCCACTTCAAGCCGTGGTTTGAGCTGCGGCTCCTGGATGGTGGCGATGCGGTGTTGAGCGATCAGGCCTGGGCGGCAGCCGATGTGTTTGTGTCGCTGGCCGACAGCCTCCAGGAAACCTTCGGGCTCACGCCCGTGGAGGCCATGGCCTGTGGCTTGCCGGTGATTGCCTCCGATTGGAATGGCTATCGCGACACGGTGGTGCACGGCTCCACGGGGATGCTGATTCCAACCAGCCAGCCAGGCCCCGATGCCGCCCATCACCTCGCCGATCTCAGCTTGAGGCGGCTCAGCTACGACGTAGCCATGGCTACAGCGATGCGGCAGGTGGTGGTGGCAGAAGAGCCGTTGGTGGCGGCGCTCGAGCAGCTGCTGGCCGATGGCGCGCTGCGCCGCCGCATGGGTGAAGCGGGCCAAACCCGGGCCCGTGCGCTCTACAGCTGGGAGCAGGTGGTGGGCCAGATCCATGCTCTGGTTGCCGAGCTCAGCGCCCTGCGCCGAGCGGCCCCGGCTGCTGCTGAGCGGCTGCCGCCTTCGCCTTGGCGTCAGTTCGCCAGTTGGTCCACCCAGTGGCACCAGTGGCACGGTGCGTTGCGAATTGACCCCCAGCGCTTGCTGCAGCGGCTCGATGCGATGGAAACGCTGCGGATTTACAGCAGCCTCTCGGCTGCGGCGGAGCCCGCGCTGCAGCTGCCGGCCCTCGGCCCGTTGAGCCTGCACCTGCGCCAGCTGTGTCAGGGGCGCAGCGATCCCTTCAGCCTCGCCCCATCAGCGTTGGCGCAACGCTTACCTGCACATTCAGCGGCCGATCTGCAGCACGCCCTCGCCTGGCTTGCCAAGATCGGCGCATTGGAGTTGCCGGTGTGATCATCACTCCGCACCTAGCATGGGTGCACCTGCCCAAAACCGCCGGCACCACCACCGATCAGCTGTTTGTGGCCAGCGGGGTGCCGTTGCTCTGGCACGACGACCAAGCCAGCCCGGTGAAGCATCTCCCCCCGGCCGATCACCCCGCCCGGGCCGCGTTGCCCCTGGCGGGCCGCCAGCCCGTGGCCAATTTCCGGCGCCTGCCGAGTTGGTTGCTGAGCAACGTCCAGCACAAGCGCAAACTCATGGGTTTGGAGGTGGATCTGGCCCCGATGCGCCGTGGCTTGTTTTGGCGTGAGCGCCAGCAGGAGTGGTTGCCGGCCGATTGGTGGCTGGAGCGCTTCGGCATCAACGACCGCTGGACTCTGTTGCGGGTGGAGCAGCTCAAGGCCGATTTCCTGGCCTGCCTGGCCCGCCATGAGCCGATTGGCCGCCGGGCCCGCTGGCGCGTGAGGCTGGTTGCGGCGCGCAATCGCAACCGCTACACCCGGGATCTGGCGCAGTGGTTCAGCCCGTCCGATCTCCAGGCCGCCTATGCCGACAATCCCCGCTGGGCTGCCTTGGAGCGGCAGCTCTACGGCTCCTTGCTGCAGGTTGAGCCGTGATGGTGGCGCCGTTGCCCCGCTATTGGCTGGCCCTCCATCCCGATCTGGAGCGGCCGATCGGTGGCGTCAAGCAGATGCACCGCTTCGCCGAGGCCCTCACCGCCTGCGGGCGTCAAGCCACCGTGATCCAGGAGCAGGCCGGCTTTCATCCCGGCTGGTTCCGCAGCGCGGTGGCCACCATCGGCCTCAAGCAGTGGCGCCAGCAGGCGTGGCGCAGCGCGGTGGAGCTCTCGCCCGAGCGCGATGTGGTGGTGCTGCCGGAAACCTTCCTCAATGTGTTTGAGCGCTACGCCCCCGGCCTGCCCAAGCTGATCTTCAACCAAAACGGCGCCTACAGCTTCGGTACAGGCAAACCCAAAGACGCCCCCGATCCCGCTGAGGTGCTGCGCCTCTACCGCCATCCCGAGCTGCTGCATGTGCTGTGCGTGTCGGAGCACGACGAGCGGCTGCTGGCCCAGGGCTTTGGCCTGGGCCGGGAGCGGGTGAGTCGCCTGGTGAATGCCATCGAACCCGAGTTGTTTCGCCCCGGCGGCGGCCCCAAGCGGCGTCAGATCGCCTACATGCCCCGCAAAAACGGCCGTGATGCGGCAGTGGTGGCGGCCCTGCTCCAGGCCCAGCCCTGGTGGCCCGGCTGGCAGCTGGTGCCGATCCACAAGCAGCCCCAGGCCGAGGTCGCCCGCATCCTGCAGGAGAGCCTCGTGTTTCTGGCCTTTGGCCATCCCGAGGGCTTTGGTTTGCCCCTGGCGGAAGCGCTGGCCTGTGGTTGCGCCCTGGTGGGGTATTCGGGCCTCGGCGGCCGCGAGCTGCTGGCCCTTGGTGCCGAGCACGGCGTGGCCTTGGAGGTCGCCTACGGCGATTGGTTTGGCTTTGTGGAGGCCGTGGCGGCCTTCAATCGCTCGCTGCAGAACCATCAGCCCGAGGTGCTGGCCGCCCTGCTGAGCAGCTCCAAGGCGGTGCGCAGCCGCTACAGCCCCTACGCCCTGCAGGCCAG
Source organism: Cyanobium sp. ATX 6E8 (assembly GCF_024346335.1). NCBI lineage: Bacteria > Bacillati > Cyanobacteriota > Cyanophyceae > Synechococcales > Prochlorococcaceae > Cyanobium > Cyanobium sp. ATX 6E8. The sequence goes on from NZ_JAGQCT010000005.1 coordinate 55,974, forward strand.
CGTGGCCGCCGCTCTGCCCCAGTGGGAGGCCCGTTTGCGGGATCGGCTTCCTGCTGATCTCATGGGTGGCGTCGCGTTCGCTGGCTGATGTTTTCACCTGCCACCAGTGCCCTGGATCTCGCCACGGAGGCCGCCTGGGGCCGGCTGGTGCGCACGCCGCTCGATCCCGGTGTGTGGGCCCTGCTGGAGCCCGCCGGCCCCCAAAACCACGCCCCCCAGCTCTGCTGGCTGGGGCCGGAGCTCCTGGCCTGTGTGTGGATGGCCGGCGGCCAGGAGGGCACCGCCGGCATGGGGATTTACTTGTCGCTCCTGGCCGCCGGCTCCGGCAGCTGGAGTGAGCCCCAGCTGGTGTCGCAGGATCCCGAGCGCTCCGAGCAGAATCCGCTGCTCTATGTGGCCGGCGGCCGGCTGCACCTGGTGCACACCGCCCAGCGCTCCCGCTCCCTCGATGAGCCCTTCTGGGAGGCGGGCAGCAGCTTTTCGATGCAGTGGACCGCCCAGCTGCGCCACCAGAGCCTGCCCCTGGAGGGCCTTGATCCTGCGGATCCAGCCAGCTGGGGCCCAGATGCCTGGAGCCGCGCCAGCGATTTGATCGATGAGCCCGCCTTCTGCCGTCACCCGCCCCTGCAGCGCCCCGATGGCCGCTGGCTCTTGCCCATCTACCGCAGCCTCGAAACCGGCGGCGCCTTCGGCCACGATTATTCCCAGGTGCTGCTGCTGGAGGCCGATGGCGCGCTCGTCGCAGCTGGCGAGCATCTGTTTGCCGTCCCCGAGAGCACCGGCCGGGTGCATGGTTCGATCGTGCTGGCCGCCGATGGGTTAAGCCTGCTGCAGTTTTTCCGCTCTCGCCTGGCCGACCGCATTTATGTGTCCCGCTCCAGCCTTGAGGGCGAGCAGTGGAGCGAGCCCGAGCCCACCCAGCTGCCCAACAACAACAGCTCAATCCAGGCCGTGCGCTTGGCCAGCGGCCGGCTGGCGATGATCTACAACCGCTTCTGCTTCGAGCCCGATCCAGCCGCACCCCAGGCCTGGGGTGACGCCAACTGGCCCCGCACCCGCTGGCCCCTCGCGATCGCCCTCTCCGGCGACGACGGCCAAGCCTGGCCCTGGATCCGCGACATCGACACCGGTTTTGGCTTCTGCGGCACCGCCAACTGGAGCCTGAACGGTCAGCTCGCCTACCCCACCCTCCTGGAGGGGCAGCCCGGTGAGCTGCACATCGCCTATTCCTGGGCGGGCCGCGCGGCGATTCGCTACCTCTGCCTGGAGGAGGACGAGATTCTCGGGATTGTGCCTGCCGGCCCGGGGGAGGCCTGATGGCTCCCGAAACCCCGGGCTCGGTGCTGTTGCTCAGCCTGGATTCCTGCCGCTACGACACGCTTCTGGCCGCCCACCGCGCCGGCACCATCCCCCACCTCGCCGCCATCGGGCCCCTGCACCGTGCCCTGGCCCCCAGCTACTTCACCTACGGCAGCCATGCCGCCTTCTGGATGGGCTTCACCCCGGGGGTAGTGGGCAGCAGCGAGCCCTGGCTCAACCCCAAGGCGGGCAAATTGTTCCGCATGGCCTTTGCCGGACATGCAGGCCGTGATGGTGAGGAGAGCTTCCGCCTGGACGGCGCCAACCTGATCGAGGGTTTTCGCCGACAGGGCTACCGCACCCTCGGCAGTGGCGCCGTGGAGTGGTTCAACACCGCCAGCGCCACCGGTGCTGTGCTGGCCGAGCCCTTTGAGCGCTTCCACTTCGCCGGCAACACCTGGAGCCTGGAGGCGCAGCTGGCCTGGATCGAGGCGGAGCTGGCCGCAACGCCGGCCGAGCAGCCGGTGTTTCTGTTTCTCAATGTGGGCGAAACCCACGTGCCCTACTGGCATGCGGGCGCCCCCTGGGAGCGTTGGCCCAGCCCCTGCGTGCCCTTCGGCGGGGCCGAGTGCTCCGCTAGCGAGAGTCGGTGCCGCCAGCGGGCCTGCCTGGAATGGGTGGATGGCCAGCTCGGGCCGCTGCTGGCGCGTTTTGCCGGCGGCACGATCCTGGCCTGCGCCGACCACGGCGATTGCTGGGGAGAAGACGGCCTCTGGGAGCACGGCATCAGCCATCCCGCCACCCTCACCGTGCCCCTGCTGCTGCGGGTGCGGGGCCAGCCCGTGGCGGGTCAGTCGGACGGGCGGCGCGACCGCGTGCGGCGGGCCTGGGCCCGCCTGCGGCAACGGTGTTCCCTCGGGTGGTGAGGCCCAACGCTCACGTCCGGGGTGGGGCATTGAAACCCATGCTGTCCTGAATCTGTACAAGCTGTACAGATTCAGGACAGCATGGGAAAGAGAGCTCCCCTCTGATCGCCCGGGCCCGGGAGTGCCAGTCAGGGTCCTCGATCTCGGGGTCAGTCCCAGTGGACGCCGTAGCGCTCGGCCATGGCGGCGATGGTGGGGGTGAGCTGCCGCCGGAGCTGGGCGCGCACCGCTTCAGGCACCGCCGCCGCTTCCCCCCGGCCGGCATTGGCCTGCTCCAGGGGTGCTGGAAGGGCTACCGCCGCCAGCCCCAAGAAGGACTGGATCTGGTGCCAGCAGGCCTCGGTGGCGCCAAACAGATCCTCACTGCGTAGCACCAACAGCTGCTGCGGCGGAAATAGTGCCTCGTAGCGGGCCAGTTGGAGCTCGTAGCGGCTGCGGCTCACGTAGCTGTGTTTCTGGTGGCTGTAGTCGCTGCTCCCCGGTGCCGCCAGTCGGGCAGAGGCGCCCTCCAGCCGTTCCTGTTCGGCCGCCAGGGCTGCCTCCAGCTCCAGCGGCTCGAAGCCATGGCGCCGGGCATGAAAAAACTGGGACAAGGCCCGCTCCACCGGGTTGCGCAGCAGCACGATCAGCCGCGCCCGCGGCACCACGGCGCGGATCCGCTGCGGCGCGCGCGGATGGAACAGGTAGTAGGGGCTGATGTCGCCGCGCAGCTGCCCGGCTCGGGCTGCGGCGTAGTGCGCCGCGTACCACCCCAACGGCTCCTGGTCGTGCAGGGAGAAGTAGTGCACCTCCTTGCAGGACGGCAGAAACACCTGGGGGTGCTGGGCCAGCAAGCGGTGCAGGCTGGTGGTGCCGCCCTTCTGGGTTCCGAGCCCCAGGAAGTGGGGCAGGGGCTGCGGGGAGCGCAGTCCTAGGCGCCGTTTGAGGTTGAGGGGGAGCAGCTGGGCCACGCCAATGGGGGGCAATCAGGAGTTGGGGCCTAGGGTCGGGACCTGCCCGATGTCAGCCGGTGTCAACACCCGCTCCCCTGATTCTGCTGGTGGGCATGCACCGCAGTGGCACCTCGCTGCTGGGCTCGCTGTTGCAGGCGCTGGGGGTGGAGCTTCCCGGGCAACTGATCGGCGCCGATCTGCACAACCCCGAGGGTTACTTCGAATGGCAGGAGCTCGTGGCGCTGCAGGAGCGGTTGCTGATTGATCTGGATCGTTGGTGGCCCTCCGCCAACGGTTGCCTGGCGCTCCCCGAGGGCTGGTTGCAGCATCCCGCCACAGCTGCCGTGCGCGAGCAGCTGTTGGCCCTGCTGCGTCCCCAGCGCCACCGCCACAGCGCCCCCTGGGCCATCAAGGACCCCCGCACCAGCCGCCTGCTGCCCCTCTGGCTGGATGTGGCCGCCGAGCTGGAGATTCCCCTGCGCCTGCTGCTAGCGGTGCGTGATCCCGCCGAGGTGGCCCGCTCGCTGATCCGCCGCGATGGGCCGATCACCGGGATGGATCTGGCCCGTGCCCAGCAGCTCTGGTGGCGCCACAGCTTGGAGCCCCTGCATGCGGCACCAGCGGATCTGCCCTTGGCAGTGGTTGAATTCGATGCCTGGTTTCGCGAGCCTGAGGTTCAGCTTGAGCGGCTGTTGGCAGTGCTGCCGGAGCTGCGGCCCGGCGCTGAACAACGGCGGCAGGCCCTTGCCCTGATCCGCCCCGAACATCGGCGCAGCTTCTCGTCCCCAGTGCCGCTGATGCTCCATCGCCGGGTTCGCCGTCTGCACCGGGCCCTGCTCACCCCAGGTTGTCGCCGTTGGCCGGCCGCCGATCCTCCCCCGGCCTTGGTTGGCGGTGGCGCAGTGGTGCCGACGCCCCAGAATCTCGCCGCCGATCCCATCGCCTGGCCTGGCTGGCTACAGACCTGGTGCCACCACCCCGCACCCCGCTATCCCAGTGTGGCCACCCTCGCGCCCAAGGCGCTGATCAGCCTTTGTGGTGTGCCGCTCACCAGCTGGCAAGCGCACCTGTGGCTTCAACAGCTGCCCATCCCACAGCTGGGTGGTGTCCAGCTGCCCGATCCAAGCCCCGACCCCCACAACCTGCTGCTCGCCTTCCCCGCGGCTGCGGCCGGTGAGGGTGGTTTGGAGCGAATCGCCATCAACCTTGAGGTGCCGCCCCCGGAGCGTGCCCAGCACTGGCTGGACCATTTGCGGCACCAGCAAGTGATCTGGGACCCCTACCTCCCACGGGTGTGCTTGCTGAGGGCCCTAGGGCTGCCGGCCTACTGGCTCGATCCAGCGGCAGCCCCCAACGGCTGGCTACATCAGCCTGCTGCTGCCCACAGGAGCTCGTGGGCAGCCGAGCTTGGCTTTGCCCCGCCCACGGCCACCTCCGCTGCAGCAGCTGCGGTGATTGTGCTGGGGCCTGCTGGCCCTGCTTGGGATCAATCCCTGGCCCAGGAGAGTGCTGACCCCGCGGCTGCCCCTGCCCCAGCCATCGACTACCGGCCAGGCTGGCCCGAGCTGATCGTTACCACCGCCGCCGCGGCCCTCGCCCAGGCCGGCTGGCTGGCGGCCGCTGCGGCCCGCGCCGCAGCCCTGGTGTGGATGGAGCGGGAGCTGGATCCCGCCCTGGCGGTGCTGGCGGCATCGCCGGCCCGGCTGCTGCAGCAGGAGCCGCCGCTCACCCCGGCCGACCTGCGGGCCGAGCTGGCTGGCCAGCCGCTGCAGGCCCTGGCCGAGGAGCGCCCTTCGCCCCCCGCCGAAACCCTGTTCAGCTGGCAGCTGCCGGAGGCCCCCCGGGCCGCCGTGGTGGTGAGCCTGTTCAACTACGCCGATCGCATCAGTGCCGCCCTCAACAGCGCGGCCAGCCAGCGCCAGCGGCAGCTGGAATTGATCGTGGTCGACGATGCCTCCACGGATGGGGGTACCGCGGTGGTGGAGGCCTGGATGCAGGCCCTCTTGGCGGCTGGTGACCATCCCTTTGTGCGGCTGCAGTTGCTGCGCCACAGCCGCAATGCCGGCCTGGCGGCAGCCCGCAACACGGCTTTTGCGGCCGCGCAGGCTCCTTGGTGCTTCGTGCTCGATGCCGACAACGCCCTCTACCCCGATGCCGTGGCGGCCTGCCTGGCTTTGGCTGAGGGCGGCATCGACCGCCTGGCCGTGGTGCATCCGCTGTTGGCCGTGGAGGCCGAGCCGGGCCGGCCGGATGAGCAACGCAGCCTGGTGATCACAGCCGCCTGGCAGCAGCAGCGGCTGCTGCGGGAGAACACGGTGGATGCGATGGCTTTGGTGCGCCGCTCCGCCTGGCAGGCCGTGGGTGGCTACACCCACATCGAGGGCGGCTGGGAGGACTACGACTTCTGGTGCAAGCTGATCGCCGCCGGTTACCACGGGGTGCAGTGCCCGCGGTTGCTGGCGGTGTACCGCAGCCATGGCAGCTCCATGAGCCAAACGGTGACCAACCGCAGCTGGCGGGCCCTGTCCCGCACCCTGCAGCAGCGTCATCCTTGGCTGGAGTTGCCCTTGGCGCGATGAAGGTGCGGGCCACCCTCCATCGCTTGGTGCGCAGCCAGGATCCCCGCCTCAGCCAGCGGCGGCTGCTGGCGGCCACCCTGGCCGCCCTGGTACGCCAGCGGCGTCGCGGCCTGGTGCTGGCGGCGCCAATGCTCGCCAGGTTGCCGGCAACGGGCCGCGCCAAGCTCGACCTCTGGCGGGCCGTGGCGCGGGCCCTGGCCGGCGGGCCGCCATCGCCGCTGCCTCCCCAGGCGCTGCAGGCCACCCAGGCCTACCGCGAGGCCCGGGCGCGGCTGGATCAGGCCCTCTGGTCGCCCTACGGCCGCGGCCGCAACTATGAGCAACTGCTGGCCCGCCTCCGCCAGCGGTCGCCGGATCGGGTGCTGCTGTTCCACCACCACGACTCCAGGGGCCTGCTGCCCCGCAGCTGGATCCAGGCCCTGCTGGCCTGTCAGCGGGCCGGCTGGCAGGTGGTGTGTTCCAGCAGCCGTCTGCAGGTCGAGCGGGCCGCCGAGCTGGAGGGCCAGGGGGTGTGGCTCGCCGAACGCACCAACCTCGGCCTCTGCCTTGGCGCCTACAAGGATCTGAGCTTGCTGTTGCTGCAGGATCCCTCCGTGGTGGCGGGGTTGCGCTCGCTGGTGCTCTGCAACGACAGCACCCTGCCCCTGGCGGCAGATCAGGCTCTGCTCAGCCAATTGGCGGCCTGGGATCAGGCCGGCCAGGCCAGCGAGGCTCCCCTGCTGGCCAGCCTCACCGATTCCGCCGAACGGGGCTCATATCATCTGCAGTCCTATCTGCTCCACGCCAATGCCGCGCTGCTGCAGCACGCCGCCTGGCTGCGCTTCTGGCTGGGTTTTTCACCCTTTGGCAGCAAGGACGAGCTGATTGACACCGGTGAGATCGGCCTGTCCCAGGCCCTGCTGGCCGCCGACGTGGCCCTGCGGCCGGCCTATCCCCTGGTGGCCGGGCTGCTCGACGATCCCGCCATGGGCGAGGAGCTGCAGCGCTACGGCATCGGTTGCCCCCATGAGGCCAATCCCAGCCTGTTTGCCTGGCAGAGCCTGTTGGCGCGCGGTTTCCCGCTGGTAAAGAAGCATGTGCTTTTTAACCCGCGTGACAACCAACCCCAGCCACTCGAGCTCGCCGCCCTCAGCCGCTGGATCTCCCCGGAGCGCCGTGCCCTGCTGGCGGCCGATCTGCAGGAGCTGTTTGTGAGCCGCTACGCCCCGTGACGCTCCAGCTCCTGCGCGAGTGGCCCCCGGGCTACGGCGGCGTGGAGCGGGTGGCCCATGAGCTGGCGGTGCATTGGCAGCAGCAGGGCCAGCCGGCCACCGTGTTCAGCTTGGTGGGGCAGGCGTGGGCTGGGGAGGTTGCCGCGGCTGGGGCGGTTGCCGCAGCAGATCCACTGCCGGTGCCCTATTCGCGCATGCCATTGCCTCGCCTGGCCCTGGGCCGGGTGCTGCTGCCCCTGCCTAGCCGCGCCCTCTGGCGGCTGCTCAGCTCCCCCCAGCCGTTGCATGCCCACCTGCCCTGCCCGGGGGTGCTGCTGCTGGTGCTGCTGGCCCGGCTGCTGCGGCCCCGCCGCCAGCTGAGCGTGCATTGGCATGCCTTTTTGCAGGTGCAGCCCACACCGGCGGGCCTGCTGGTGGGCCTCTACCAGCAGCTGGCCCTGGCGCTGGTGCAGCACCTGCCCCGGGTGATCACAACGTCACCGGTGCTGGCGGCGGAGCTGGAGCGCTGCGGTTGCAGGCCAGCCCGGCTGCAGGTGCTGCCCTGTTGCCTCGATGCCCAACTGGAGGCGGCCGCCTTGGCCCTGCCGCCCCGGCCGGCTGCTGCGGCCATCCCAGCCGCTCCCCTGCAGGTGCTGTTCATCGGCCGACTCGACAGTTACAAGCGGGTCGACTGGTTGATGGATGCCCTGGCCAGCCTGCAAGCTCCTTGGCGCCTTGATGTGGTGGGGGATGGCCCCCGCCGGCCCCAGCTGGAGCGGCTGGCCCAGGCCGGGCCGGTGCGGTTCTGGGGGCGGCTAGATGAGGCCGCCAAGCTAGAGCGTCTAGCCGCAGCCCAGGTGTTGGTGTTGCCCGCTGATCGCTGCAATGAAGCCTTCGGGATCGTGCAGCTTGAGGCTATGGCCGCCGGCATTCCTTCCCTGGCCTTTCGCCTGCCCCGTTCCGGCATGGCCTGGGTCTCCGAGCTGCCCGGGCTGGCCTGGTTGGAAGCCCCCTCTGACTTGGCCGCGGTACTGCAGCGCCTGGCCGCCGAGCCTGCCTGGAGGGCCTCTCTGGGCCGCCAGGCCCGGGACCGCTACCGGCAGCTGTTTGCCCGGCAGGTGTGGCAGCGCCAGTTGATTGGGTTAGCTGGTGGGGGTGCGTCTCCAGGCCGGCGTTAACCTCATCGGGCCATGCTCGCTTGGCTGCCTGCTTGCCCCAGCCCCTTTCATCCCCTGAGCGGCCTCCGGTGCTTGAGCTGCACGGGGTGCGTTTGGACATTCCGGTGCTCACCACCGAAACCCGCAGTCTCAAATCCACCCTGATCCGTTCGGTTACCGGTGGCAAACTGCGGCGTCGCGGCGGTGGTGCCGTCATCACGGCACTCCAGGATGTCTCCTGCACAGTTCGGGAAGGTGAGCGGGTAGCCCTGATCGGCCACAACGGAGCAGGCAAGAGCACCTTCCTGCGGCTGATCTCCGGGATCTATCAGCACACCGCCGGTCACTTTGAGGCGCGGACGCGGGTATTCCCCATGATCCACAAGAGTTTCATCACCAGCCCAGAGCTCAGTGGCCTGCAGGCCATCAAGGCCCACTATCTGCTGGTGAACGGCAACTTGCGTGGATTTGAACCGTTTTGCGCTGATGTGATTGAGTTTTCGGGGTTGGGAGATTTCGTGCACCTGCCGATGAAAACCTATAGCCAGGGCATGGCAGCCCGGTTGCTGTTTGCCGTGCTGACCGCCGGCAGCCACGACTGCCTCGCCATGGATGAGGGCTTTGGTGCCGGCGATAGCAGTTTCTATGACAAGGCTCAGCAGCGCCTGCACGATTTCCTCGCCACCACCGGCACCCTGCTGTTGGCCTCCCACTCCGACGAGTTGCTGCGTCGGTTCTGTCAGCGGGGCCTGGTGTTTGAGGAAGGGCAGATCGTGTTTGACGGGCCGCTCGATGCAGCTCTGGCCTATTACCACCGCAGCTGATGGTCACTTCTTCCCTGTCATCCGCGTCCCCGGCCTCGGTGCGTCGCACTCTCGCGGAAGCCTGGTCGATGCGGCGCGTCTGGTGGTTCACCGCCACGGCCCGCACCCGGGCTCGCTTCGTGCGCACGTTCTTCGGCAGCTTCTGGCTCGGCCTGTCCAATCTCTTCTCCATCGCCGCCCTGGCGTTGGTGTATGGCACCGTGTTCAAAGTCCAAGACTTTGACACCTACGTGGTGTATCTCGGTCTCGGCCTGGTGGTGTGGAACAGCATCAGCTCGGCCATTGCTTCGGCGCCCAACCTGTTTGAGCACAACCATTCCCATGTGCACAACACCAATCTCAATCCAATCTTCTACACCTTGGAGGAGTGGGCCTTCCAGCTGCAAACATTCACCCAATCTTTTTTGCTGGTGGTGTTGGCTTTGAGCTGGTTTCAGCACAACCTGCTGCTCAATCTCCTGCTGCATGGCTGGCTGCCGCTGCTCAATTTGGGCCTGTTCATCTATTGGCTGCCGGTGATCGTTTGCTTGTTGGGTGCGCGCTTCCGGGATGTCTACCAGTTGGTGCCGATCCTGCTGCAACTCGTTTTCTTGTTGTCGCCGATTCTCTACCAGAAGACAAGCCTGGGGTCGATGGCCTGGACGGCCGACCTCAACCCCCTCTATCGCATCCTCAGCCCACTGCGGCACACCTTGATGGTGGGGGAGGTGCAATGGGCGCTGGGTGTGGTGTTGCTGGCTATCAACCTGGTGGGCATTTGGGTGGCGCTCAAGCTGCTCAACCGCGAACGGCCCTCCCTGCCGTTCTTGATCTGACTCGGAGCCTGATGTGGCCCAGCTGATCAACCTGCTCTCCTGGCTGCCTGGCCACTCAGGCTTCGGTAGCTATGTGCAGCGGGTGGTGCCCGGCCTCCCCGGCCTGCGCCTGCAGCTCGACGCCGCTGGCCATGGTGTGCTGGTTGATCCGGAGATCTGGTCGCCGGCCCCCCCTCCCCAGGCGCCTCGTCAGCCGATGGCGCTGCTGCAGCGCTATGGCCTAGTTCAGCACGGTCTGTCCCTTCCCAGCCTGCTGGCCCAGAGAGATTTGGCGGTTGAGCAGCTTGAGGTCATCTATTCACCCTTCTTCGAGGCTCTGCTCGGTTGGCCCCAGGTGCCGCAGTTGATCACTTGCCACGACCTCACGCCCCTGGTGCTTCCCAACAGCCGTAAGGCCTGGTTGCGCTATCGCCTCTGGCAGCCGCGCCATCTCCGCTGCGCCACCAGGGTTCTGGCGATCAGCCGCTACGTGGCCGACCAGTTGCTGGACTTCGGTGTGGCCGCTGACCGTATTGCTGTGGTGCCCAATGGGATTGAGGTTGTGCGTGAGCGCATCAGCGCTCCGGCCAGTGAAGATCTCTTGGTGCTCGCCCGGCACGACGCCAACAAGAACCTGCCGGCGCTGCTGCAGGCTCTGGCCGGTGTGCAGCGGCGGCTGCCCGATTGGCGTGGCTTCGTGCGCATTGTTGGTCGCGGTGGGCGGCAGAGCCTGCTGCTGCGGCGCCTCTGGGGGCAGTTGCCCCGCCCTGAGCAGGTGCATTGGATCCCGTCTTGTGCGCCCCAGGAGCTGGTGCAGCATCTGCGCCAGAGCTTGGCCTTGATCTCATCCAGCGTTGAGGAGGGGTTCGACTACCCCGTGTTGGAAGCGAAGGCGGAAGGATTGCCCACCTTGATCAGTGAGATTCCGGTGCACCGGGAGTTTCACGAGGGGAGCTCGCTGTTCTTTCCCCCACACGATGACGGCTCCGTGCTGGCCACTCATCTGCAGCAGCTGCGCCGGGATCAGCGTGCCTGGCAGCATCTAGCGGAGGCGGGCTATCACTTGGCCCAGCAGATGAGTGTGGCCGCCCAGGTGGCTCAGATCCGGGAGCTGATGGTGGATGTGGCTTCCCCTTGAGGGCCCATGGCCAGCTCGGTGTGGATGACGCGGCTGATCGAGGCCTGGAACGCGGCATCGATGGTTTGCTGCAGCTGCCGGTAGCGGCGGATGCGTTGCTGGCGCAGCTCATCGAGCCACAGGCTTTGCTGCTGGGAGTGCAGGTGGCCGGGGCGTCCCTCCAGGGCCTCCCGCCGTTGGCGCTCCATCCGGCCCACCACCAACCGCATGGCACTGGCCCAGTCGCTGGTTTCCAGCGTGCTGCACAGCAGCACATGCTGTTCGAAATCATTCATCTGCTGGATCTCCCGGTGCGATTCCGAGGGGCTGGCGATCACCGGCAGGCCCAGGCAGGCGGCATCGAGCACGGGGATCCCAAAGCCCTCCACCAGGGAGGGGCTCACCACCGCCAGGGCGTTGAGAAACAGCTGGCGCTTGGTGGCTTCATCCACATAACCCGTGAGCAGCACGTCGGGATGGCTGTTCACCAAGCCCTTCACCTTGGCGCTGTAGCGATCGGCTTTCAGTTTGCCGGTGATGCACAGCTTGATGCCTTGGCGCTCAACCCCCGACTCAATAAACGCATTCAGCACAAACAGCAGGTTTTTGCGGGGCTCCACCGAGGAGTTGAACAGCAGATAGCGGCAGGGTTGGAGCGGTTGCAGCCGCCGCTGCCCTTCGCTGTACAGCGAAAGTTCAGGAGTCCGGGCTTCCCAGTCGCAGGCATCGGCGGGAAACGCCAGTGACGGGGATTGAGTCACCACGCCACTGGCATGCGGTTTGGTGTGAGTTGGTTGCAGGATGACTGTTTCGTATTTGTGGCGGGTGGATTCCGATACAAACAAGCGGCCAGCATCGGCGCAGGCACGCAACCGGCGGGAGAAGCCGATTACGTGATCACTCGTTTGTGCATATTCAAGCGGAATTAGATCGTGGATGCTCTGCACCAGGAATCGAACATTTTGAACGTTTATGTTTAGTGGGCAGGTGGTGATCACCCCGTCAAAGCCCTGGAGATCAAGTTGCAATACATGGCCTGCACGCTGTTGGGCCAAGCGAAACGAGTGCACATAAATATTTCGTGCACAGATCAGGCCATCAACGTGCTTGAGAAAGCCAAGCCGCTCGCTCTGTAGATACGGATTGTCGAAGATTTGCTGAACCGGCAACACTTTGAGGTTGCGTTGATCAAAGCGTCGCTTGGGGAAGAGTGTTCCGGTTAGCTCCTCGGCCAGGGTTCGTAGCTTTTTCAGGGCTTTATATAGTGGGATCCGTCTTAGAAATTCGTGTTGGTTTTGGGTGGCGAAGTCTGCTTGCTTCCCGCTGTTCAGGCTTTCCAGTACGCGCGCTGAGACAATCATGTTTTTGGTGTTGCTGGGCAGCCCACTGGCGCGCACGTCCGCCATGGTGGGATCAAATTGGGTCAGCAGCCACACCTCGGCCCCAGCTCGGCGCAGGGCCCCGAGCACCCCTTTGCTATATACAGCGATGCCGCGGTGTTCGCTTTGCTCCAGATCGATTGCGGTCACAAGCACGCGCAAGCCTTCTAGTCCGCGGGCCTGCATGCTCATTGCTGGCCCTCCGAGCGGACAAATGCCGCTGGACTGCGCTCCAACAGTGCTTTGAGCCGGAGTCGCTCTTCCTGGAGATCTTCGATTGCCCGGGCATCCTGGCGGAGCCTTTGCAGCTCCATCTCCAGGGCCAAGTGGTGTTCATCAAGCTGCGCATGACGCTGCTGAATCAGCCCACGCAGTTGCAGGCTTTCACTCTGCTGCTGGTCTAGCAATCGCCGCAGTTGCTCGGTGCTGGCCTGGGCTAGATAGTTGTGATAGCGCGATCGCAGCCGCAGTAGATCTTCGCTGTTGGCGGCTTGATCTGGGTCATGTTCTCTGGTGCTTTCGGCTTCGTGGATGGCGTGGGCCTCTGCGCAGAGCCACACCTGTTTGCCGAGGTGCTGCTGCACATCGAGGCAGAGCTCCACGTCTTCCCCACAAACGCGATACTGCTCATTGAGGGGCTGGTTTAGGGCATCGGCCCTCCGAATCCATTGCAGCGCTCCGGTCACCGCCGCTACAGGACCCGTGACCGCCACGGTCGGTTGGTCGGCCGGCACTAGCTGATCGAGGATGTGGTAGGCCGAACCTCTGGCATCAAAGTTGATGCCGGCATGGCTGAGCGTCCCTGATTCCGTGCGCAGTACTGCTCCAACCAGTCCAATCTCCGATCGGCTCTCCAAGGTTTCGACCCCAGCATTGACGCATTGGGGATCGAGGATCAAATCATCGTTGGCGATCATCACCAGATCGGCATTGGACTTTTGAATTAGTCCGTTGATGTTGCTGGCAAAGTGATAAGGAATATGTTGGGCAATATGAAAATCGTAGCGACTAGTATTGGTTATGCAGCGCTCTTCTTCAGCCGATCCATTCCAAGAGCACAGGACCTCCGTTTGCAGAGGATCTAGGCTGCAGGCTTGATTCAGAGAATCCAAAAACCTGTTCAACAGCCGTGCTGTGCGGGAAACCACAAGGATCGATAGGCGCATCAAAACTGAAGACATTGGCTTGAGTGTATCAATCCAAGTAGGGGTGGCCATGGCCCTCAGTAGGCTGGCCCCAGCACTGATCGGCCCCTTCCATGCTCAAGCTCCTGCTGGGTGATCCCAATGCCCGCAAGCTGAAGCGCTACCAGCCGATCGTTTCCGATATCAACCTGCTGGAAGAGGAGATCGCCCCCCTCTCCGACGACGAGCTGCGCGGCCTCACCGGCGAATTCCGCCAGAAGCTGGAGCAGGTGGCCGGCAATGCCACCAAGGAGCGGGCCCTGCTCGATGAGCTACTGCCCCAGGCCTTCGCCGTGGTGCGCGAAGCGGGCAAGCGGGTGCTGGGCATGCGCCACTTCGATGTGCAGCTGATCGGCGGCATGGTGCTGCACGACGGCCAGATCGCCGAAATGAAAACTGGCGAGGGCAAAACTCTCGTGGCCACCCTGCCCGCCTACCTCAACGCCCTCACCGGCCGCGGCGTGCATGTGGTGACGGTGAACGACTACCTGGCGCGCCGCGACGCCGAGTGGATGGGCCAGGTGCACCGCTTCCTGGGCCTTTCGGTGGGCCTGATCCAGCAGGAGATGGACCCGGCCACCCGCCGCGCCAACTACGCCTGCGACATCACCTACGCCACCAACAGCGAGCTGGGTTTCGACTACCTGCGCGACAACATGGCGAGTGATATCGCCGAGGTGGTGCAGCGCGCGCCCAACTTCTGCGTGATCGACGAGGTGGACTCGATCCTGGTGGATGAGGCCCGCACGCCGCTGATCATCTCCGGCCAGATCGAGCGCCCTCAGGAGAAATACCGCCGCGCCGCCGAGGTGGCTGACGCTCTGGAGCGCGCCGCCGAGATGGGCAAAGACGGCATCGATCCCGAGGGCGACTACGAAGTTGACGAGAAGCAGCGCAACGTCACCCTCACCGACGAGGGCTATGCCAAGGCCGAGGCGATGCTGGGCGTGAGCGACCTGTTCAACCCCGACGACCCCTGGGCCCACTTCATCACCAACGCCCTCAAGGCCAAGGAGCTGTTCACCAAAGACGTCAACTACATCGTGCGCAGCGGCGATGCGGTGATCGTGGATGAGTTCACCGGCCGGGTGATGCCGGGCCGCCGCTGGAGCGATGGGTTGCACCAGGCGATCGAGGCCAAAGAGCAGCTGGAGATCCAACCTGAAACCCAAACGCTCGCCTCGATCACCTACCAAAACTTCTTCCTGCTCTACCCGCGCCTGGCCGGCATGACCGGCACCGCCAAAACTGAGGAGGTGGAATTCGAGAAAACCTACAAGCTCGAAGTCACGATCGTGCCCACCAACCGGGTGCGCTCCCGGGCCGACTGGACCGATCAGGTGTACAAAACCGAAACCGCCAAATGGCGTGCCGTGGCCCTGGAAACCGCCGAGGTGCACCAGAGCGGCCGGCCGGTGCTGGTGGGCACCACCAGCGTGGAGAAATCGGAGTTGCTCAGTGCTCTACTGGCCGAGCAGGAGATTCCCCACAACCTGCTCAACGCCAAGCCGGAAAACGTGGAGCGGGAGGCCGAGATCGTGGCCCAGGCGGGCCGCGCGGGTGCCGTCACCATCGCCACCAACATGGCCGGCCGCGGCACCGACATCATCCTCGGCGGCAACAGCGATTACATGGCGCGCCTCAAGCTGCGCGAGATCCTGCTGCCCAAGCTGGTGCGGCCCGAAAACGAGCACCGCCCCATTCCCTCGGCCAAGGCCAGCCGCGACGCCCGCGCCCTCGGCAGCCTCTACCCCTGCACCCTCACTGAAGCCACTGAGCAGGCCCTCAGCCAGTTGGCCAAAGCCCTCGTGGCGGCCTGGGGCGACCGCAGCCTCACCCTGCTGGAGCTCGACGATCGCATCGCCCAGGCGGCCGAAAAAGCCCCCACCGACGACCCCCAGATCCAGGCCCTGCGCGACTGCATCGCCCAGGTGAAGGACGAATACGACGCCGTGGTGAAGCAAAACGAGCAGCAGGTGCGCGAGGCCGGTGGTCTGCACGTGATCGGCACCGAGCGCCACGAATCCCGCCGCGTCGACAACCAATTGCGCGGCCGCGCCGGCCGCCAGGGCGACCCCGGCTCCACCCGCTTCTTCCTCTCGCTGGAAGACAACCTGCTGCGCATCTTCGGTGGCGACCGCGTCGCCGGGCTGATGAATGCCTTCCGGGTGGAGGAAGACATGCCGATCGAATCGGGCATGCTCACCCGCTCGCTGGAGGGGGCTCAGAAGAAGGTGGAAACGTACTACTACGACATCCGCAAGCAGGTGTTCGAATACGACGAGGTGATGAACAACCAGCGCAAGGCTGTCTACACCGAGCGCCGTCGCGTGCTCGAGGGCCGCGAGCTCAAGGCCCAGGTAATTGGCTACGGCGAGCGCACGGTGGACGACATCGTGGAGGCCTATGTCAACCCCGAGTTACCCCCCGAGGAGTGGGACCTCACCCGTCTGGTGGACAAAACCAAGGAGTTCATCTACCTGCTGGAAGACCTCACCCCGGATCAGCTCCAAGGGCTGGGGGTGGAGGAGCTCAAGGCCTTCCTGCAGGAGCAGTTGCGCAACGCCTACGACATCAAAGAGGGCCAGATCGAGCAGCAGCGGCCCGGGCTGATGCGCGAAGCCGAGCGCTACTTCATCCTTCAGCAGATCGACACCCTCTGGCGCGAGCACCTGCAGGCGATGGATGCCCTGCGCGAATCGGTGGGTCTGCGCGGCTACGGCCAGAAGGATCCACTGATCGAATACAAAAACGAGGGCTACGATATGTTCCTCGAGATGATGACCCAGATGCGCCGCAACGTGATCTACTCGATGTTCATGTTCCAGCCGGCACCGGCGCCCCAGGGGGCGACGGCCTGAGCTGGGCCCCAAGTGGGTCGCTCGGTTACCAGAGCAGGCGGAAGGGAAACGCCTGCAGGGCTGGATTCAGGCTCACGAGGGTGTGATGCTCCAGCTCGGCCTGCGCTGCCAGCGGCGATTAAAGGGATCGCGTTGGGGCACTCCATAGGCGCCAGGGTGCAGGCCATGGCGAACGTGATCGGCAGCAGCCACTCCGCAGCATTGCTCCACGTGATCGCTTCCGGCCCGCCATCCGGTTGATGCAGCGTTATCAGCTGATGAGCCGCAGCTGCAAAGCACTGACCCGCCGAAAGTCGGTATCCCCCGTGAGCATCACGGCTTCTGATCCAAGCTGCAAGCAAGAGGCCGCTTGCAAGGCATCAGGCGTGCGCAGGCCATGGTTGGCTCGCAAGCGCGTTGCCAGCTGAATGACTGCGGTGTTGAGCTCGACCCACACCAGGTCGGGCTGGGCAAAAAAGGCATCAAAGCGATCCAGGCTCACTTGATCCCCTCTGCGGTAGGGCACAACCCGGCACTCCAGCATGCTGAGTCGACTCAGCGCGATCGGAAGTGTTGGCTCGCGCTCTGCAAGCTGTTGCAGCTCCCGTTGAACGGCTCGTGCCCAGGTCGCTTCACCCTCCAGTAAGTAAATCAGCGCACTGGCATCAAGAAACGCAATCACCAGTCGCGCTCGGTAACCAGCTCACTATCGATGGCAGCTTTGCTGCGCGGACGTTCAGACGGTGGAACCTCCAGCAGCCAGTGCAGGGCAGCAGTGGCGGGCATGGGTGCACGTACTGCCTGCTGCTGCAAGTGCTGGTAGTGCTGCTCGGTGAGCACAACAGCAGCGGCCTTGTTGCGCTTGATGAGATGCACAGGGCCATGCTCCAGGGCCTCTTCGATGGCCGCGATACCTCTCCGTTTCAGCTCGGCTGAGGTGAGCCCATTGGCGATTGCTTCCCCGTTGCCCTGCTTTCCCACGGTTCGCCTCAGGGCTTCTCGGTACTAAAAAGAGTACTGCTTTGGCTGCGGCTTGTCGTCAATTCCGACAAGTTCTCCCGCAAGCTTGCCGCCAGCCGTAACAAGGTCAGCCGGGTCGACCTGGGTAGAATGAGCGGTACTTTCTACCATAGTAGGCCCATGGGCATGAACATCAAGGATCCCGAGGTGCACGCCATGGCCCGGGAGTTGGCGGCCCGGCGCTCCACTACCGTCACAGATGCTGTGCGCCAGGCGCTGCGGGCGGAGTTGGAGCGAGCCGGCCGGGGTCCGGAGGAGCAAGTCATCCGGTTGCGCAAGCAGCGGGTGCAGGAGCTTCTGGATCGGTTTGGAAGGCTCTCCTGGCCCGAAGGGGTCAGCAGTAAGGAGCTGCAGGATGCCCTCTACGACGAGCACGGTTTGCCTGTTTGAGCTCAGCGTTCCCGGTTCGCGATGGCTCTGATGGTTGTTGACACCTCGGCCCTGGTGGCCATTCTCAAGGTTGAGCCTGATGCGGCGGAGCTTCTCCTTTGCCTCAGCCAGGCGTCCAGCGCGGTGATCAGCACGGCCACCCTTCTCGAAGCCCAGATGGTGGTGTGCAGCCACCTGGGGGAAGCCGGCCTGCCGGAGCTTGAGTTGCTTCTGAGCCGCACCGATGTGCAGCCTGTGGCTTTTGAATGCTCACATCTCCATTGGGCCCTCCAGGGCTGGCGCCAATTCGGCAAGGGCCGCCATCGAGCCGGTCTCAACCTGGGCGATTGCTTCAGCTACGGGTTGGCCATGGCCCTGGATATGCCGCTGCTGTTCAAGGGCGACGACTTTGCGCGCACGGATGTGAGAGTTGCGCTCTGAGTTTGCCGGCGGCAGCAACGCTCAGCTGGTGATGCCGGGGTTGTCGCCCAGGAATTCCAGGATCTCGCGGTCTTTGAGGTTTTGGGCGGCGCCTGCGCAGGGTTCGAGCAGAGGGCGGCCGGCGGCCAGCTCCCGCAGGCAGCCCTGGGTGCGGGCCAGCTCCGTTTCCAGGGCGTCGATGCGCTCCATCAGGTTGCGGATCACGCGGGCTTCCGCATCGGGCAGGGCGGAGTGGGCCAGAGGGTCGATACGCACGCCGCTCTGGTGGATCACCCGGCCAGGGATGCCCACCACCGTGCTGTCGGCTGCCACATCGCGCAGCAGCACCGAGCCGGCGCCGATGCGGGTGTTGGCGCCCACGGTGATCGCCCCGAGCACCTTGGCGCCAGCGCCCACCACCACGTTCTCCCGCAGGGTGGGGTGGCGTTTGCCGTGGGCCTTGCCGGTGCCCCCCAGGGTGACGCCCTGATACAGCAGGCAGCGGTCGCCGATCACGGCCGTTTCGCCGATCACCACGCCCATGCCGTGGTCGATGAACACACCATGGCCGATGCGCGCCCCCGGGTGGATCTCGACGCCGGTGAGTAATCGTCCCAGCTGGCTCAGCACCCTCGCCATGAGCGGCAGCAAAGGCAGCCGCTGGCTCCACAGCCAATGGCTGAAACGGTGCAGCGTCAGGGCATGCAGGCCCGGATAGCAGAGCAGGATCTCCAGCGTGCCGCGGGCCGCCGGATCGCGCTGTTTGATGATCGCCAGGTCGGCCTGCAGTGCCTTGAGCATGGAGCCATCCTGCCGGAGCTTGTGGGGTTTGACCGAGGGGCCCCCCGTCATGCATGATCCTCAAGTCGACGCGCTCGACGCCCGCGGATGTAGCTCAGTGGTAGAGCATCTCCTTGCCAAGGAGAGGGTCGAGAGTTCGAATCTCTTCATCCGCTTGAAATGGCCCTTCAGCCTCTAAATCAGGCAGGTAGGAGCCCAATTTCTTTGCGCAGGCCGTCGATTGTGGCGGCCCCCAAGTAGCTCTGGGCGCAGTGCACCACCGGCATCCGCATCAGCTGGGAGCGGTTCTGGCGCAGGCTCTGCTCCACCAGCGGCAGGCTGGGGCGGTCGCAGAGCACGTGGCTGGCGGCCCGCAGGAGGGCCAGCAGGCGGCTGCCGGTGTCGGGGTTGGCGGTCATCACCAGCAGCTCGTTGCCGCGCATGCTGTGCAGGATCACCTCAGCGGCGCGCAGGATGCCCGGGCTGATGCTCACCAGGCCCACGCAGCTGCCCTGACGCAGCTCCTTGAGCAGGTCGAGTTCGTGGCGGAAATCGTTGAGGTCCACCGCCACCGCGCGCACGCCGTGGAGCTTGGCGATCTCCTCCACCGGCTGCAGGAAGTAGCGGCTGGTCACCACCGTGCCGTTGTTGGATTCGGTGAGCACCGCCGCCAGCTCCTCCATCGGCACCACCTCCACCGGCACCTGCAGATTGGGGGTGAGCTCCTCGGCGATCAGGTGGGAGGCGCCGAGGTCTTCCCGGGGGGTGCTGACCAGCACCCGGGCGCCGCAGCGCAGCCGCCAGTCGATCTCGCGGGTGAGCAGATCACGGCTCTGCTGCAGGGTGCAGCCGGCATTCAGCAGCCCATCCACGCTCTCGCGCACCTGGCGGTCAATGTCGGGCAGCGAGCGGCCGCGGGGCCCCGGCGGCGGCTTGATCTCCTTGGGCTTCTGCTGGTCGCGCACGTAGATGCCCGAGCCGGCCATCGCCTCCACGACGCCGTCGGTTTCCAGCTGCCGGTACACCTTGCTGATCGTGTTGCGGTGCAGGCCGGTTTGCATCGCCAGCTGCCGGGTGCTGGGCAATCGGTGCCCCGGCGGGTAGTGACGGGCCGCAATGGCAAAGCAGATCTGGTTGTAGAGCTGCGTGGAGGCCGGAATGTCGCTTTCCTGCTGAATGTGGAATCGCACGCCGGGGTTTGGGCCAATTGGGCTGGTGGCCACCATAAGGAGCATCCGCCGTGGGGACAATCCCCCTGTTGGCATACGCGCGTGTGCCGGTTGGATCCATGTGGCGGTTGCGTTGACATGGGCTGACGTGCTGTGTGGGATCGGCGCTCCGGAAATCAGTACAAGCTGTACAACTCTCTGAACGCGCCGGCAGCAGCCCGTACCCCGCCCCCAGCCCATGTCGAAGTTCCCAGCCCCGTCCACAGCAGATCTCCCCGCGCCGGCAGGCCCCGTGCAGGCTGGCTGGCAACAGTTCTCGCCCCAGCTGCGCGGCTGGTGGGCCCGGCCGCCGGTGGATCGGGCGCCACGGGCGGCGGTGCTGGTGTTGCCGGAGGTGTTTGGGGTGAATGGCTGGGTGCGCAGCGTGGCTGAGCGGCTGGCAGGCCACGGCTACGCGGCATTGGCGCTGCCGATCTTTTCGCGCACCGCCCCCGATCTGGATGTGGGCTACGACGCCGCAGGCCTGGAGGAGGGCCGCCGCCACCGCGACCAGCTCACCGCTGCCCAGTTTCTCGACGACGCCCGCACCGCCATCGCCTGGCTCCAGGTGCAGCCGGGTCTGGAGCAGCGCCCGGTGGGCTGCGTTGGCTTCTGCTTTGGCGGGCACCTCGCCCTATTGGCGGCCACCCTGCCCGAGGTGGCGGCCACCTGCGATTTCTACGGTGCCCGGGTGTCCACCGATCGCCCCGGCGGCGGGCCGCCCACCCTTGCGGTGGTGCCGCAGATCAGCGGCAAACTCCTGTGCTTCTGCGGCGATCACGACCCGCTGATGCCGCCCGAGGAGCTGGCCGCCATCGAGGTCGCCCTCGCTGCCAGCGGCCAACCGCCCCTGATCGTTGCCGCGGGGGCTGGCCATGGCTTCATGTGCGAAGCCCGCGCCGACTTCCACTCCGCGGCGGCGGCCGAGGGGTGGAGCCAGATGCTGGCGCTGTTGGACGAGCGGCTCTAGCGCGCCGGTTCAGCAGCAGCTATTCAGCAGCTATTCCGCAGCGGCGCTCGCTGGGGCCTTGCCATTGCCCTTGGGGGCGGCGGCCTTGCGGGGGCTGAGGAACATGATCATGTTGCGCCCCTCCCGTTTGGGGGGCTGCTGGATCTCGGCATTGTCTTCCAGGTCTTTGGCCATGCGCATCAGCAGCACCTCGGCCAGGGCGGTGTGCTGGATCTCGCGGCCGCGGAAGATCACGGTGCACTTCACCTTGTCGCCGTCTTTGAGGAAGCGCTGTGCCTGGCCGATCCGCACCTGGTAGTCGTGCGAATCGATCTTGTAGCGCATCTTCACCTCTTTGACTTCGGTTTGGTGCGACTTTTTCTTGGCCTCCTTGGCCTTCTTCTCCTGCTCAAACTTGTATTTGCCGTAGTCCATGATCCGGCACACCGGCGGATCGGCCTTCTCGCTCACCAGCACCAAGTCGAGCTCGCGGTCTTTCGCCACCTCCAGCGCCGCTTCTCGGGTGATCACCCCCAGTTGACTGCCGTCGGCATCCACCACCCGCAAATTGGGGTAGCTGATGCGGTCGTTGATGTTGGGCAGCTCCCGCACGGGAGCACGGCGGTCAAAACGGGGACGGGGAGGCATTCAGGGGTGTGAAGGATCGCGAAATCGCTAACGGTTCACCCTAGACCGCGCGCGACCACTTGTAAGGCCTGGCTCAATTGTTCTTCAGGGCTGCGGCCCTCCAGCCAGATGGGCGCGTGCCGCCGCCGGAACCAGGTGCGCTGCCGCTTGGAAAACTGGCGGGTGCGCTGCTCGGTGAGCGCGATGGCGTCGGCTTCGTTGAGCTCACCCGCCAGCTGCTGCCGCGCTTCGGCGTAGCCGATCGTGTCGAGCAGGGGCAGCTCCGCCCCGTAGCGCCTGATCAGGGCTTCGGTTTCGGCCACCAGCCCTGCCGCAAACAGGGCCCGGGTGCGGGCGGCGATGCGGGCCTTGAGATCCCCTGGATTGAGGCCCAGCTCCAGCACCCGCCAGGGCGGCGGCGTCGTCCCCTGCTGGCTGGAGAGGGGCCGCCCGGTGGCATACAGCACCTCCAGGGCCCGCTGGGTGCGCACGGCATCGGCGGCGGCGATGCGGCCGGCGGCGGTGGGGTCGCCCTGGCGCAGGAGCTGGTGGCAAAGGGGCTGGCCGAGGGCCGCCAGTTGGGCCCGCAGCTGGGGCTGGGGCGGCACCGCCGGCGGCTCCATGCCTTGGGTGATCGCCTGCAGGTAGAGGCCGCTGCCGCCCGCCAACAGCGCCACAGGTGGCCCGCTGACGCGTGGGCGGCCCAGCTCGGCATTGAGTTGGGCTTCGGCGATGGCGCGGAATTCCTGCAAGTTGATCGGTTGATCCGGATCGCGCAGATCCAGCAGCTCATGGCGGGCCTGGGCCTGCTGGGCGGCCGTGGGCTTGGCGGTGCCCACATCCATGTGGCGGTAGAGCTGGCGCGAATCCACGTTCAACACCGCCAGATCCAGGGCGCGGGCCAGGCCGATCGCCAGGTCGGTTTTGCCGCTGGCGGTGGGGCCCAGCAACACGATCACCAGTGGCTGGCTGGGCGGCTGAGTGGGGCTCATGGGTCCACCTTGCCAGGGGGTGCCCCGCCGGGTTGGCGGTGGTAAATTGCCTTATGTGACGGGCTTTTGGGTCTGATTCACGCCTTACTTGCCCAGGGATCTCGCTGTCCTGTGCCGAATCCCTGGGGAAACCTTCCTGCATGAGCGCTGAAAGCCAAGCTTCCACCAAAATTCAGGCCGCCTACGGCGCCGAGCAGATCCAGGTTCTGGAAGGCCTGGAGCCAGTGCGCAAGCGCCCGGGCATGTACATCGGCTCCACCGGGCCGCGGGGCCTGCACCACCTGGTGTACGAGGTGGTCGACAACGCGGTGGATGAGGCCCTGGCCGGCCACTGCGACCAGATCCTGGTGGTGCTCAACGACGA
Source organism: Cyanobium sp. ATX 6E8 (assembly GCF_024346335.1). Classification (NCBI taxonomy): domain Bacteria; kingdom Bacillati; phylum Cyanobacteriota; class Cyanophyceae; order Synechococcales; family Prochlorococcaceae; genus Cyanobium; species Cyanobium sp. ATX 6E8. The sequence continues at coordinate 78,924 of NZ_JAGQCT010000005.1, forward strand.
CGGCTCCTGCGCCGTTACCGACAACGGCCGCGGCATCCCCACCGACATCCACCCCCGCACCGGCAAGAGCGCCCTGGAAACGGTGCTCACCGTGCTGCACGCCGGCGGCAAGTTCGGCTCCGGTGGCTACAAGGTGTCCGGCGGCCTGCACGGCGTCGGCGTGTCAGTGGTCAACGCCCTCTCCGAGTGGGTGGAAGTCACCGTCTACCGCCAAAATCAGGTGCACACCCAGCGCTTCGAGCGTGGGGCGCCGATCGGCATCCTGCAATCCGCTCCCGGCGAGCAGGGTCGCACCGGCACCTCGGTGTGCTTCAAGCCGGATATCGAGATCTTCTCGACTGGCATCGAGTTCGACTACCACACCCTCTCCTCGCGCTTGCGCGAGCTGGCCTACCTCAACGGCGGCGTGCGGATCGTCTTCCGCGACGACCGCGCTGCGGCCCGCAATGCCGCCGGTGAGTGCCACGAAGAGATCTATTTCTACGAAGGCGGGATCCGCGAATACGTTGCCTACATGAATGCGGAGAAGGATCCGCTGCATCCGGAAATCATCTACGTCAACCGCGAAAAGGACGGTGTGCAGGTGGAGGCGGCACTGCAGTGGTGCGTGGATGCCTACTCCGACAGCATCCTGGGCTTTGCCAACAACATCCGCACCGTCGATGGCGGCACCCACATCGAGGGTCTGAAAACGGTGCTCACCCGCACCCTCAACACCTTCGCCAAAAAGCGCGGCAAGCGCAAAGACGCCGACACCAACCTCGCCGGTGAAAACATCCGCGAGGGCCTCACCGCCGTGCTGTCGGTGAAGGTGCCGGATCCGGAATTCGAGGGGCAAACCAAAACCAAGCTCGGCAACACTGAGGTGCGCGGCATCGTGGACACCTTGGTGGGCGAAGCCCTCAGCGAATACCTGGAATTCAACCCCTCGGTGATCGATCTGATCCTCGAGAAGGCGATCCAGGCCTTCAATGCCGCCGAAGCCGCCCGCCGGGCCCGTGAGCTGGTGCGCCGCAAGAGCGTGCTGGAGAGCTCCACCCTGCCCGGCAAGCTGGCCGACTGCAGCTCCCGCGACCCCTCCGAATCGGAGATCTACATCGTGGAGGGCGATTCCGCTGGTGGCTCCGCCAAGCAGGGCCGCGACCGCCGCTTCCAGGCAATCCTGCCGTTGCGCGGCAAAATTCTCAACATCGAGAAAACCGACGACGCCAAGATCTACAAAAACACCGAGATCCAGGCCCTGATCACGGGGCTTGGTTTAGGGATCAAGGGTGAAGACTTCGACGAGAAGAGCCTGCGCTACCACCGGATCGTGATCATGACCGACGCCGACGTCGACGGCGCCCACATCCGCACCCTGATCCTTACCTTCTTCTTCCGCTACCAGAGGGCCCTGGTGGAAGGTGGCTACATCTACATCGCCTGCCCGCCGCTCTACAAGGTGGAGCGCGGCAAAAATCACACCTATTGCTACAACGAAGACGACCTCAAGAAGACCATCGAGGGCTTCGGCGAGAAGGCCAACTACACGATCCAGCGGTTCAAGGGTTTGGGCGAAATGATGCCTCAGCAGCTCTGGGAAACCACCATGGATCCCACCACCCGCATGATGAAGCGTGTGGAGATCGAAGATGCCCTCGAAGCCGACCGCATCTTCACGATCCTGATGGGCGACAAAGTGGCCCCGCGCCGGGAATTCATCGAAACCCACAGCGCCAGCCTCGATTTGGCCCAGCTGGACATTTGATGCTGCTTTCCGCATGAGGCAGTCACCTGCAGCCTGGCGCTGGGCGGCCCTGCTCGGTTTTGCCTTGATCACTCCGGTGGCGCTGCCGGCAGGCGGGGCTGATCGCCGCTCGCCCGAGGTGCGGCGGCGCACCATGGGCGATCCCCTGCTGTCCACGGGGGCGATGGCACTGCGCGTCGCCCCTGAGCAGCAGGCGCCGGCTCTTCAGGGTCTGTCAGCCGATCAGCCGCTGCGGGTTGTGCGCAGCTGGCGGGGTGGATCTGGCCAGCGTTGGTTGCAGGTGCAGGCCGGCGATCGCCGTGGCTGGCTGGCGGCCGGCTAGCCCGCAGCCAAAGCCGCTTCGATGGCGCTCTTCAGCTCAGCCGAATCGGGCTCCACGTTGCTCTTGAAGCGGGCCAGCACCGTGCCGTCTTTGCCGATCAGGAACTTCTCGAAGTTCCAGGCCACGGGGCCGGCCGGCTCAGCCTGGCTGAGGGTTGTGTAGGGCTCCTCGGCCATGGTCACCTTGTCGAGCAGGGTGAAGCTGGCGCCGTAGGTGGTGGAGCAAAACTGCTGGATCTCCGGCAGGCTGCCGGGCTCCTGGGCGCCGAAGTCGTTGCAGGGGAAGCCGAGCACCGCCAGGCCTTGGGGGCCGTAGGTGTCCTGGAGCGCCTGCAGGCCGGCGTACTGGCGGGTGAAGCCGCAGCGGCTGGCCACGTTTACAACCAGCAGCACGTTGCCGGCCCAATCGCCCAGGCTGCGTGCGCCGCCTTGGGCATCGCGCACGGTCACGGTGCTGACAGAGATCGCCATGGGTGCGGGAATCAACAAGTGACCGGACCCTAGCGGCCCATAAACTCGAGATTGAGGCGTCGCGGGGGCCATGAGCGAAGCCAACGGCGTCCAGGTGGCCGAGGTGGTGGCACAGCAGCTGGAAACCCTGCTGGAGGCCGGCAACTACGACGGCGCCAAGCTGCTGCTTGGGCCCGTGCAAGAGGTGGATGCGGCCGAAGCGATCGGCAGTTTGCCGCGCACCCTGCAGGCCCTGGCCTTCCGCTTGCTGCCCAAGGACGAAGCCATCGCGGTGTACGAGTACCTCGATGCCGCGGTGCAACAAACCCTGCTGGAGCGGCTGCGCTCCGGCGAGGTGCTGGAGCTGGTGGAGGAGATGTCGCCTGACGACCGGGTGCGGCTGTTTGACGAGCTGCCCGCCAAGGTGGTGCGGCGCCTGCTGGCCGAACTCAGCCCGGCGGAGCGGCGGGTGACAGCCCAACTTCTTGGCTATGAGGCGGAGACGGCGGGTCGGTTGATGACCACCGAATTCGTCGACCTCAAGGAGTTTCACAGCGCCGCCCAGGCGCTGGAGATCGTGCGCCGCCGCGCCCGCGACACCGAAACCGTCTACTCGCTGTATGTGACCGACGGCTCGCGCCACCTCAGCGGCATCCTGTCGCTGCGGGATCTGGTGGTGGCCGATCCGGAGGCGCGCATCGGTGATGTGATGACCCGCGAGGTGGTGAGCGTGGGCACCGACACCGACCAGGAGGAGGTGGCGCGGGCGATTCAGCGCTACGACTTTCTGGCGATTCCGGTGGTGGACAGGGAGCAGCGGCTGGTGGGGATCGTCACGGTGGACGACGTGATCGACGTGATCGAGCAGGAGGCCACCCGCGACCTCTACGCCGCCGGTGCGGTGCAGGCCGGCGATGAAGACGACTACTTCCAGAGCAGCCTGTTCACAGTCGCCCGCCGCCGCGTGGTGTGGCTGCTGGTGCTGCTGGTGGCCAACAGCGGCACCGCGGCCGTGATCGCCTCAAAGGATGCGGTGCTCCAGCAGGTGGTGGTGCTGGCGGCGTTCATTCCGCTGCTGATCGGCACCGGCGGCAACGTGGGCGCCCAGAGCTCCACGGTGGTGATCCGCGGCCTCAGCACCCAGCGGCTGCAGGCGATCGGGGCGGGCCGAGCGGTGGCGCGGGAAGCCCTGGCCGGGCTGCTGCTCGGGCTGCTGCTGGCGGCGGCGGTGGTGCCCTGGGCCTGGCTGGTGGGCGGCAACGTCACCGTGGCGATCTCGGCTGGCTTCAGCTTGGTGGTGATCAGCACCCTGGCAGCCACGGCCGGTTCGGTGTTGCCACTGCTGTTCGCCCGGCTGGGACTGGATCCGGCGCTGATGTCGGCGCCTTTCATCACCACCGTGGTGGACGTGGCCGGGGTGTTCATCTACCTGCAGACCGCCTCCTGGCTGCTGCAGCGGGCCCCAACTGGCTGAGTTTTTGGGATTTGTGAGAGGAGTTCACACTTCTTCAGGTTAGGCTTTACACATCTTCAAAGCTTTGCCGTCGTGGTTGTCGCTACTGCCATCGCCACCGCCGCCATCCCCGCCTCGCCGGCTCGCTCGTTGCCCCAGGCCGATGGCGATCTGGTGCGCAGCTACCTGCGGGACATTGGCCGGGTGCCGCTGCTGAGTCACGAGCAGGAGATCACGCTGGGGCGCCAGGTGCAGGAGCTGGTGGCGCTGGAGGAGCTGGAGCTGGAGTTGGAGAGCCGGTTGGGCAACAAGCCGAGCCAGGCGGAACTGGCCCAGGCGGCGGGCCTCAGTGCACCGCTGCTGAAAAAGCGGTTGCAGGCGGGCCGGCGGGCCAAGGAGCGGATGGTGGCGGCCAACCTGCGGCTGGTGGTGAGCGTGGCCAAGAAGTACACGCGGCGGAACATGGAGCTGCTGGACCTGATCCAGGAGGGCACGATCGGCCTGGTGCGGGGTGTGGAGAAGTTCGATCCCACCCGGGGCTACAAGTTTTCGACCTATGCGTATTGGTGGATCCGCCAGGGGATCACGCGGGCGATCGCCGAGAAGAGCCGCACGATCCGGCTGCCGATCCACATCACCGAAACCCTCAACAAGCTGAAGAAGGGTCAGCGTGAACTGAGCCAGCTGCTGGGCCGCACCCCCACGGTGACGGAACTGGCGGAAGCGGTGGAGCTCCCCGAAGAGGAGGTGAAGGACCTGCTGTGCCGGGCCCGCCAACCGGTGAGCCTGGAGACGAAGGTGGGCGACGGCGACGACACCGAACTGCTGGACCTGCTGGCGGGTGACGCGGAACTGCCGGAGGACCGGGTGGATGGGGAGTGCCTGAAGGGCGACCTGCGGGCGTTGTTGGAGCAGCTGCCGGAGCTGCAGGGTCGGGTGCTGAAGATGCGCTACGGCATCCCCTGCGCCGACAACCCCGAGGGGGGCGAGCCGATGAGCCTCACCGGCATCGGCCGCATCCTGGGCATCAGCCGCGACCGGGTGCGCAACCTCGAGCGCGACGGCCTGGCCGGCCTGCGCCGCATCAGCGATGCCGTGGAGGCTTACGTCGCCGGTTGATCTAGGCGCGGCGGTTGATTAGTCAGGCTTCACCAGGCTTGTGCATTCACGGCCATCCGGGCGATGCTGAGGGCAGAGGTGCCCCGATGACTCCAGCCACCACGGCCGCGACCGCTCGCGATCCCTCCGCCATCGGTGAGGAGCAGCTGCGCGACATGGCCGCTGAGATTCGTGCCGAAATTCCTGGAGCGGAGGTGCGTCTGTTTGGCTCCCGGGCCCGTGGCGAGGCCAGGCCCGACTCCGATATTGATCTGTTGATCACTGTGCCGGATGCCTGGCTGGCTGAACACGATCGCTGGGCCGTGCTGAATCGCCTGCGTTGGCGACTCAGCAGTGCTGATTGGCCAGTGGATCTGTTGCTGTTTTCCCAGAGTCAGGCGAGGCAACGCCTCCCTCTCACCAGCAGCGTGGTGCGCCAAGCCTATGAAGAGGGCTTGTGCCTGGATGGCTGAGGCCGATGCGCGATCGATGCTCACGCTTGCGCGGCGCGACCTGAAGGCCGCTCAGGCGCTGCAGGATGCCTCCATCAGCGAGGCCAGCTGGGGATTTCAAGTTCAACAAGTGGTGGAAAAGGCGCTCAAGGCCTGGCTCTATCAGCTGGGTGATGCCCCTCCGTTCACTCACGATTTGGTGGTTCTGTTCAAACGGCTGCTGCGAGCTGACGCGGAGGTGGAGACCCATCGGGATCTCGCTCAGTTCACGGATTTCGCGGTGCAGTTTCGCTATGACGCGGACCTCGAGCCCATGGATCTCGATCGCTCCCACTGGCTTCAGCGGGCTGAGGCCTTGGTGGAGCACGTTGAAGGGCTTGTCGGTCGCAGTGCCTGAGGTTGCCGCACTGCGCAAACGGTTGCTGAGCTGGTGGGAGGCGCACGGCCGCCACACCATCCCCTGGAAGCTGCGCGCCGATGGCCATCCGCCGGTGCCGGGCGAGGCGCTGGATCCCTACGGCGTGTGGGTGGCGGAGGTGATGCTGCAGCAAACCCAGCTGCAGGTGGCGCTGCCCTACTGGCGGCGCTGGATGGAGCGCTTCCCCAGCCTGGAGGCCCTGGCGGCCGCTGAGGAGCACGACGTGCTGCTGCTCTGGCAGAGCCTGGGCTACTACGTGCGGGCCCGGCGGCTGCAGCAGGGGGCGCGCTTGTTGCAGGGCCACCCCTGGCCCCGCACGCTCGAGGGCTGGCTGGCCCTGCCGGGCATCGGCCGCAGCACCGCCGGCAGCATCCTCTCTTCGGCGTTTGATCTGCCCTTTGCGATCCTCGACGGCAACGTCAAGCGGGTGCTGGCGCGCTTGATCGCGAGCCCCCGGCCACCGGCGCGGGAGCTCAACGGGCTGTGGCAACTGAGTGAGCTGCTGCTCGACCCGCAGCGGCCCCGAGCGTTCAACCAGGCTCTGATGGACCTGGGCGCCACCGTTTGCACGCCCCGCAACCCCAGCTGCGGCGTGTGTTCATGGCAGGCGCATTGCGCTGCCTACGCTGCCGGCGACTCTGCCGCCTACCCGGTGAAAGAAGCGCCCCGCGAGCTGCCGTTTCAGGTGATCGGCGTGGGGGTGGTGCGCAATGCGGCTGGTGAGGTGCTGATCGACCAGCGGCTCAACGAGGGCCTGCTGGGCGGGCTGTGGGAGTTTCCGGGCGGCAAGCAGGAGCCCGGCGAGGCGATCGCGGCCACCATCGCCCGCGAGCTGCGCGAGGAGTTGGCGATCGAGGTGGCAGTGGGCGAGGAGCTGATCACGGTCGAGCACGCCTACAGCCACAAGAAGCTGCGCTTCGTGGTGCACCTGTGCACCTGGCTGAGCGGCGAGCCCCAGCCGCTGGCGTCCCAGCAGGTGCGCTGGGTGCGGCCCGAGCAGCTGGGCGACTTTCCCTTTCCCGCCGCCAACGCCCGCATCATTGCGGCGCTACTGGAGCGCCTCTAATCGGGAGCGCATCCAAAAAAGAACCACACTTGTGGTCTCTTTTTTAAGCCTGTTTGTCCCGCTTGTTGTCACCCTCGTTGTCTCGATCGGAGTCCCGGCCCATGCCTTTGCCCCAGTCCCCCGCCGCGCCGCTGGTGCTCTGTCTGGGTGAGGCCCTGGTGGACCGGCTGGCGCCCCCCGATGGCGACCGCCTCGGCGGCGCCCCCGCCAATGTGGCCTGCGCCCTGGCCCGACTCGGCACCCCCAGCGCCTTTCTGGGGCGGCTGGGGCGCGATGCCATCGGCGAGGCGTTTCGCGAGCTGTTTGCCGCGCGCGGCGTGAACACCTCGGCCCTGCAATGGGATGCCCAGCGCCCCAGCCGCGTCGTGCTGGTGCGACGCGATGCCAGTGGTGATCGGCAGTTTGGCGGTTTTGCCGGCGCTGTGGGTGGGGCTGGCGAAGGCGGTGGCGAAGGCGCGGCGGGCTTTGCGGATCAGGCGCTCGATGTCAGCGAGTTGTCTGCCGCACTCGGGCCCCTGCTGGCGACGGCGCGCTGGTTGCTGGTGGGCACGATCCCCCTCGCCTCACCCGCCGCGGCGTCAGCCCTTCAGCTCGCCTGCCGTCAGGCCGCGGCGGCCGGCGTGGCCCTCGCCCTCGATGTGAATTGGCGCCCCACCTTCTGGGATCCGGCCGCCGATCCCGCCAGCGGCCCCACCCCCGCCCAGATCTCCGCGATCGTCCCCCTGCTGCAGCAGGCCGCCCTGATCAAGTGCGCGGCCGAGGAAGCCCGTTGGCTGTTTGGCAGCGACGACCCGGCCGTGGTGTGCGCCGCCCTGCCGCAGCACCCGGATGTGGTGGTCACCGACGGTGGGGCGCCGCTGCGGTGGTGCTTTGCGGGCCGCAGCGGCGAGTTGCCCGCCTTTCGGGTGCCGGTGGTCGACACCACTGGTGCTGGTGATGCCTTCACGGCGGGCCTGTTGCACGGGCTGTTGCACAACCAGCCGGAGCCGTTGCTGCGCTTTGCCAGTGCTTGCGGCGCCCTGGTTTGCCAGGGGGCGGGTGCCATCGATCCCCAGCCCAGCGCCGACGCGGTGTGCGCTTTTCTGGCGGCAAACTAAGCCAAGACTTAGCTAAGCAGGCGCGAAGACAGGCTCCCCGCCCGGAGCGACCAGGCCAAGCTGGCGCCCGGCATCGGGGTTGTGGGGGTCGGCCAGGTGCAGCTGGATCCGCCAGCAGTCCGACGGCAGCACGCTGAGCCGCTCGGGCCATTCCACCGCCAGCAGGGCGCCCAGAGCCCGGGCTTCCTCCTCTTCCTGGGCAAACAGTTCATCGGCCGCGGCGGGCAGCTCCAGCCGGTAGAGGTCGAGGTGCACCAGGCCACCACCAACACCATCACCTCTTCGGGGCAGTGGATAGTGCTGGGCCAGGGCGAAGGTGGGGCTGGTGATCGGTTCGGTGATGCCCAGGCCGGCGGCGAGCCCCTGCACCAGGCAGGTTTTGCCGGCGCCCAGATCGCCTTGCAGCAGCAGGGTGCTGCCGGGGCTGAGGCGGGCCGCTAGCTGCCGGCCGAAGGCGTGGGTGGCGGTGGCATCAGCGAGGTGGTGGGTCACGGGGGGCAGCTCACGCGGGCTCAAGACCTGCTTGTAGATTGCCTTTAGAGCGAGCCCGAAGCCTCGGCGTCTCCGCAGAACTTTCCAAACCACGCCCTCCCAGCCGGGAGCGAGCTGTACCCCAAGCGAGAACACAACCCATGGTGGCTACCCCCGCCGCTCCTGCACTGCAGAGCACCAACACCTATGTGATTGCCGATCTCGGCCTGGCCGAGTTCGGCCGCAAGGAGATCGCGATCGCCGAAACCGAGATGCCCGGCCTGATGGCCCTGCGGGCCAAGTACGGCGCGGAGCAACCCCTCAAGGGCGCTCGCATCGCGGGCTCACTGCACATGACGATTCAGACCGCCGTTCTGATCGAAACCCTGGTGGCCCTCGGCGCCGAGGTGCGCTGGGCCAGCTGCAACATCTTCTCCACCCAGGACCACGCCGCCGCCGCGATTGCCGCCGCCAACGTTCCCGTGTTCGCCTACAAGGGCGAAACCCTGGATGAGTACTGGGCCTTCACCCACCGCATCCTCGAGTGGGGCGATGGCGGCACGCCCAACATGATCCTCGACGATGGCGGCGATGCCACCGGCCTGGTGGTGCTGGGCACCAAGGCCGAACGGGATCTCTCCGTTCTCGACCATCCCTCCAACGAAGAGGAAACGGCCCTCTTCAACAGCATCCGCCAGAAGCTGGCGGCCCAGCCTGGCTTCTACTCCCGCATCTACGCCAACATCCAGGGCGTCACCGAGGAGACCACCACCGGCGTGGCTCGCCTCTACCAGATGCAGAAGGCTGGCGAGCTGCCCTTCCCCGCGATCAACGTCAACGACTCGGTCACCAAGAGCAAGTTCGACAACCTCTACGGCTGCCGCGAATCGCTGGTGGACAGCATCAAGCGTGCCACCGACGTGATGGTGGCCGGCAAGGTGGCCCTGGTGCTCGGCTATGGCGATGTGGGCAAGGGTTCGGCCCAGTCGCTGCGCGGCCTCGGCGCCACCGTGATGATCGCCGAGATCGACCCGATCTGCGCCCTGCAGGCCGCCATGGAGGGCTACCGCGTGGTGCGTCTCGACGACGTGGTGGGCGATGTGGACATCTTCGTGACCGCCACCGGCAACTTCAAGGTGATCCGCCACGAGCACCTGATCCAGATGAAGGATCAGGCAATCGTGTGCAACATCGGCCACTTCGACAACGAGATCGATGTCGCCTCGCTCAAGCAGTACACCTGGGACAACATCAAACCCCAGGTGGATCACATCGTGCTGCCCTCCGGCAACAAGATCATCCTGCTGGCCGAGGGCCGCTTGGTGAACCTGGGCTGCGCCACCGGTCACCCCAGCTTCGTGATGAGCAATTCCTTCACCAACCAGGTGCTGGCCCAGATCGAGCTGTTCACCAAAGGCGCGCAGTACGAAAAGCAGGTGTATGTGCTGCCCAAGCACCTCGATGAAATGGTGGCGCGCCTCCACCTCGACAAGATCGGCGCCAAGCTCACCGAGCTCAGCGCTGAGCAGGCCGATTACATCAACGTGCCGGTGGAGGGCCCTTACAAGCTCGAGCACTACCGGTACTGAGGCAGTCCCCCTGAGCTGGTGTGATACGCCCGCCCGCACATGCGTGCGAACGGCGGGCTTTGATCACACCAGCTCAGGCGGATCAGGGGCCATGACTGAAGGGCACCCTGCACCTGAAGACTGATTCGTAGCCCTCGCTGGAGTTCCGGCCGGGGCTTTTGGTTGGCTTGGGGGCCTCAGGTGCCCCCGAGGCGCCTGATCAGAAGGGCACTTCCTCTTCGCTGGGGGCGCCGCCACCCATGACGGCTTCGGCGTCGCGCTTGGAGCCGAGGAGCTCGAGCCGGTCGACCCGGATCACGGGTTTGGTGCGCTCCTCGCCGCTGGCCCGGTCGGTCCAGCGGTCGAGCTTGAAGCTGCCGATGATGCCCACCAGGGCTCCCTTGCGGACGTAGTCAGCCGCCACCTGGGCTTGTTTGCCCCAGATTTCCAGGTTGAACCAGTCGGGTTCGTCGTCGCGACTGCGGCGATTGACGGCGAGGGTGAGGTTGGCCACCACACTCCCCGATTCGAAATAACGGACTTCTGGGTCGCGGCCGGCCCGGCCGACGAGGGTGATGGAATTCACGCCCATGGTGATGTCTCCTGTTGCTGATGGATCAATGATGCGGCACCCGGTTGGGCTGCCACCTTTCATCAGTTCCACCGTTCAAGCCGTCTGTAACACCCTCGTATGATTCGGCTCTTGCAGGCCGGGCGTCCGTGTTTTTTCGTCGTTTCCAGTTTTCGCGGGATATCGGGATCGATCTGGGCACCGCCAACACGCTGATTTTCGTGTCGGGCAAGGGCATCGTGCTGCAGGAGCCCTCCGTGGTGGCGATGGATCTCGAGAGGGGTGTGCCCCTTGCCGTGGGCGATGAGGCCAAGATGATGCTGGGCCGCACCCCCGGCAACATCCGCGCCGTGCGGCCGCTGCGCGATGGGGTGATCGCCGATTTCGACGCGGCAGAGCAGATGATCAAGACCTTCATCCAGAAGGCCAATGAGGGCCGCGGCATCGTCGCCCCGCGGCTGGTGATCGGCATTCCCAGCGGCGTCACTGGCGTCGAGCGCCGCGCCGTGCGCGAGGCCGGTCTGGCCGGGGCCCGCGAAGTGCACCTGATTGATGAGCCCGTGGCGGCGGCCATCGGCGCTGGCCTGCCCGTCACCGAGCCGGTGGGCACCATGATCGTCGACATCGGCGGCGGCACCACGGAAGTGGCGGTGTTGAGCCTGGGGGGCACCGTGATCAGTGAGTCGGTGCGGGTGGCTGGCGATGAGCTCAGCGACGCCATCGGCGTGTATCTGAAGAAGGTGCACAACCTGGTGGTGGGCGAGCGCACCGCTGAGGACATCAAGATCCGCATCGGCTCCGCCTTCCCCGACGACACCCACGACAACACCTCGATGGACGTGCGCGGTCTGCACCTGCTTTCCGGCCTGCCCCGCACCATCAACGTGCGCGCCGGCGACATCCGCGAGGCCATGGCCGAACCCCTCAACGTGATCGTCGAGGCGGTGAAGCGCACCCTCGAGCGCACCCCGCCTGAGCTGGCGGCCGACATCGTTGACCGCGGCATCATGCTGGCCGGCGGCGGTGCCCAGGTGCGCGGCATCACCGACCTGATCAGCCACGAAACCGGCATCCTCACTCACGTGGCCGAGGATCCCCTGCTCTGTGTGGTGAACGGTTGCGGCATGGTGCTGGAGGACTACAAGCGTCTGCAGCGCGTGCTCGACACCCCTGACTTCGCACGTCAGATCGCCTGAGCCCGATGCAGGCCGGCCGCAGGCTTCGCCTCCCCGCCCTGCGGGTGATCCTTCAGGCCTGGCCCTGGGCCCTGCTGCTGCTGGCCCTGGTGGCGGTGCGGCTCAGCAAGGGGGCGGGTGTCAGCGATGTCTACGCCCTGCTCAGCCGGCCCTTCTGGCCCGGCAGCGCCCAGGGTGAGTGGATCCGCAGCGCCCAGAGCCTCAGCGACCAAACCCGGCTGCGCCAGCTGGACGCTGACAACCGCCGGCTGCGGGCGCTGCTGGAGTTGCAGGGGCGGGGCGGCCGGGAGGTGTCGGCACCGGTGATCTCGCGGCAGGCCGGGGGCTGGTGGCAGCAACTGGTGATCGGCCGCGGCGAGCTGCAAGGCCTCCGGCCCGGCCTGCCGGTGACGGCGCCCGGGGGGCTGATCGGCCGGATCGCCAGCGTCACCCCCACCACTGCCACCGTTGCCCTGCTCACCGATCCCGGCAGTCGCGTGGGCGTGTGGGTGGGCCGCACCCAGCGCCATGGCCTCCTCACGGGGATCGGCACCAGCCGGCCCGTGCTGCGCTTTCTGGAGAAAGATCCTGGCGTGCGAGCCGGCGATGTGGTGGCAACGTCGCCGGCCAGCACCCTGGTGCCTCCCCACCTCACCGTGGGGGTGATCCAGTCGGTTGACGACCGCGCCGTGCCAGCCACTGAGGCCGTGGTGCAGCTCAGCGCTCCGGTGGATGCGGTCGATTGGGTGCAGGTGCGGCTGCCGTGAGTCGTCTGGCCCGTCACGGCTGGTGTGTGGCCACGGCCCTGCTGGTGCCGTGGCTGGTGCTGGCCGCCCCGGCGCCGTTGACGCTGGTGGGGGTGCCGCCGGCCTGGCCGGTGCTGTGGCTGCTGCCCTGGGCGCTGGTGGATGGTCCGCTCTCCGGGGCTCTGGCCGGTGTAGGGCTCGGTTTGGTGCTGGACGGGCTCCAGCTCGGCCCGATCACCCAGATTCCAGCTCTTGGGTTGCTCGGCTGGTGGTGGGGCCGGCTGGGTCGCAAGGTCCCGCCGATCGAGCGCAGTTTCAATCTTGGGCTGCTGGCCCTGTTGGGCACGGCCCTGCTGGGGGGCAGCCTGATCCTTCAACGCCTGCTGCTGGGGTCGTGGTTGCCGGCGACGTGGCCGCCGGCCCTGCACACCTGGCTGGCCCAGACCCTGCTCACGGCCCTGCTGGCCCCGTTGCTGTGCTCCCTGCAGCTGCTGTTGTGGCGCCAGCAGGCCCAGGGCGGGCGAAGCTGAGCCGATGGCACGCGAGCAGGGCCGGCGTCGCTTTCTCGAACTCCTCGGCGGGGGTTCGGCCGCGGCCTTGCTGGCGGCCGGGCTGGGCAGTTGCGGCCGATCCGGTGGGGGAGAGGGCTGGCGCGGCGGAGCTTCCGGCGCGCGGGTGCTGAATTTTTGGACCCTTGATCTGGCTCCCAAATTCAACGGCTATCTGCAGGGGCTGATCGCCAGCTGGGAACGCCAGAACCCCGGCCTCCGGGTGCGCTGGACCGACGTGCCCTGGAGCTCGGTGGAGCGCAAGTTGCTGGCGGCGGTGTTCGCTCGCACCGCCCCCGATCTGGTCAACCTCAACCCCCCTTTTGCCGCCAACCTGGCCAGCAAGGGCGGGCTGCGGGATCTCACCACGGTGCTGCCCGCCGGGGCGGCTGACGCCTACCTGCCGGCGATCTGGGACGCGGGGCGTCAAGAGTCGGGGCAGCAGGGTTCGGCGCAGCAGTTCGCTATTCCCTGGTATCTGACGGCCCGGATCACCATGGCCAACCGCCGGCTGCTGGAGCGGGCTGGCTACGGGGCGCCGCCGCGCTCCTGGGAGGAGGTGCCCGCCTTTGCCGAAGCGGTGCGCCGCCGCACCGGCCGCTACGGCCTGTTTGTCACCGTGGTGCCCGACGACTCGGCCGAGCTGCTGGAAACCCTCGTGCAGATGGGGGTGCAGCTGCTCGATCCCGACCACCGCGCCGCGTTCAACAGCCCGGCCGGCCGCCGCGCCTTCGCCTTCTGGAGCGACCTCTACCGCCGCGGGCTGCTGCCGCGGGAGGTGGTGAGCCAGGGCTACCGGCGGGCGATCGAGCTCTACCAGTCGGGCGACCTGGCCCAGGTGGCCACCGGCCCCGATTTCCTGCGCAACCTGCAGACCAATGCCCCCGGCATTGCCGCCGTGACGGCACCCTTTGCGCCCCTCACCGGCGCCGGTGGCGAGGCCAATGTGGCCGTGATGAACCTGGTGGTGCCGAAGCAGAGCCGCCTGGTGGCCGAGGCGGCCCAGTTCGCGCTGTTTCTCACCAACGGCCCCAACCAGTTGGCCTTCGCTGAGCAGGCGCGGGTGCTGCCCTCCAACCGCGAGGCCCTGCAGCAGTTGGAGGTGTCCCTGGGGGTGCCCGGTGGCGCGCAGACGCAGCAAGAGGCGCTGGTGCAGCGGGCCCGGCTGCTTTCCGCCCAGACCCTGCGGCGGGCGCGGGTGCTGGTGCCGGCCAGCCCGGGGGTGAAGCGGCTCCAGGCGATCGTGTACACCCAGCTGCAGCGCGCCATGCTCGGCCAGGTGGGCAGCGATGCTGCTTTGGCCGCGGCAGCCGACGAATGGAACCGCTACGCCAGCGCCCGCTGGGGCTGATATCAGCACTGCCGCAATCTGTCTGTTTCTGCAGAAATCCTTAAAAGTGGTCAGATCGGCTCCGGCATCGGCGATCTGGGGGATGACCGCAGGGCGCTTAGAGAGGTATAGTTGCGATTCTTCATCTGGCTTCCCGCACATGCCCTCGGAGGACAGGCCCAGTTCGGGGGATCGGGCGTTTCGTCCAGCGGCTGCTGAGCCCTTTGCCGCTGAGCCCTTCGCCGGCGCCTCCTCCGACATGTTTGGGACTGGCCCGGTAGAGCCGAAGGCCACCGTGATGGTGGTGGACGATGAGGCGGCGGTGCGCCGGGTGCTGGTGATGCGCCTGCAGCTGGCCGGCTACCGGGTGATCTGTGCCGAGGACGGCGAAGAGGCCCTCAGCCTGTTCCACCAGGAGCAGCCCGATCTCGTCGTGCTCGACGTGATGCTGCCCAAGCTCGATGGCTTTGCGGTGTGCCGGCGCTTGCGGGCCGAATCCTGCGTGCCGATTATTTTCCTCTCGGCCCTCGATGCCATTGCGGAGCGGGTGTCGGGTCTGGATCTCGGTGCCGACGACTACCTGCCCAAGCCTTTCAGCCCCAAGGAGCTCGAGGCCCGCATCGCCACGATCCTGCGCCGGGTGGGCCGGGGTTCGGCCTCCACGGAGCCGCGCGAGGTGCAGAGCGGCAGCGGCGTGTTGCGGGTGGGCGATCTGGTGGTCGACACCAACCGCCGTCAGGTGACCAGCGATGGTGAGCGCATCGGCCTCACCTACACCGAATTCAGCCTGCTGGAGCTGCTGTTCCGCGAGCCGGGCCGGGTGGTGCCGCGGGCTGAGATCCTCGAGCAGCTCTGGGGCTACCCGCCCCGCCGCGCAGCCGACCTGCGGGTGGTGGACGTGTATGTCGCCCGCCTGCGCGGCAAGCTCGAGCCCGATCCGCGCAACCCGGAGCTGATCCTCACCGTGCGCGGCACCGGTTACGCCTCCCAGCGCATGGCCGAGTCGGGCCTGGCGGCTAATGCCTGACGCACAACAGCCTGCCTGAGGCACAACAGCCCGCCTGATCCCGCCGTCGGGCGTTCCTGCAGGATGGGCCGGTTGAGCCCCCTGTCTGCCTTGTCGGAGCTGCGCGAGACCCGTCTGGAGAAAGCCGCAGCCCTGGCGGCCTTGGGCCAGGGACCCTATGCCCTGCGTTTCGAACCCACGCACCGCACCGCCGCGTTGCAGCAGGCCCACGCCGACCTGGCCAACGGCGAGGAGCGCGATGTGTCGGTGGCCGTGGCCGGCCGGGTGATGACCCGTCGGGTGATGGGCAAGCTCGCCTTCTTCACCCTGGCCGATGAGACCGGCCCGATCCAGCTGTTTATTGAGAAGGCCACCCTGGCGGCCTCCATGCCGGAGGATCCCGAAGCCTTCTCCCACCTCACCGCGCTGGTGGATGCGGGCGACCTGATCGGTGTGCAGGGCAGCCTGCGCCGCACCGATCGTGGTGAGCTGTCGGTGAAGGTGAAGGGCTGGACCATGCTCACCAAATCGCTGCAGCCCCTACCCGACAAGTGGCACGGCCTGGCGGATGTGGAGAAGCGCTACCGCCAGCGCTACCTGGATCTGATCGTGTCCCCCGACACCCGCGAAACCTTCCGGCGCCGAGCCCTGGCGGTGAGCGCCATGCGCCGCTGGCTCGATGAGCGCGACTTCCTGGAGATCGAAACGCCGGTGCTGCAGAGCGTGCCGGGCGGTGCCGATGCCCGGCCATTTGAAACCCACCACAACGCCCTCGATCTGCCCCTCACCCTGCGCATCGCCACCGAGCTGCACCTCAAGCGGCTGGTGGTGGGCGGCTTCGAGCGGGTGTACGAGCTGGGCCGGATCTTTCGCAACGAGGGGATCAGCACCCGCCACAACCCCGAGTTCACCTCGGTGGAGATCTACCAGGCCTACGCCGACTACACCGACATGATGGCGCTCACGGAGCAGCTGATTGCCCACGTGTGCCAGCAGGTGTGTGGCACCACCCAGATCAGCTACCAGGGCGCCGAGATTGATCTCACCGCCCCCTGGCGTCGGGCCACGATGCACGAGCTGGTGCAGCACGCCACGGGCCTGGATTTCACCAGCTTTGGCAGCCGCGAGGAGGCTGCTGCGGCGATGGCGGCCCAGGGGCTCGAGGTGCCGGCCCTGGCGGATTCGGTGGGCCGGCTGCTGGTGGAGGCCTTTGAGCAGCGGGTGGAGGCCGACTTGATCCAGCCCACCTTCGTGCTCGATTACCCCGTGGAAAATTCGCCCCTGGCCCGGGCCCACCGCAGCAAGCCGGGGATGGTGGAGCGCTTCGAGCTGTTCATCGTCGGCCGGGAAACCGCCAATGCCTTCAGCGAGCTGATCGACCCAGTGGATCAGCGTCAGCGCCTGGAGGCCCAGCAGGCCCGCAAGGCCGCTGGCGACGACGAAGCCCAGCAGGTGGATGAAGACTTCCTCCAGGCCCTGGAGGTGGGCATGCCCCCCACGGGCGGCCTGGGCATCGGCATCGACCGGCTGGTGATGCTGCTCACCGACAGCCCCTCGATCCGCGATGTGATCGCCTTCCCGCTGTTGCGTCCCGAGGCGCGGCCGAGCGCAATGGGATAATGACTTCAGTAGGCAATATCCCCCATTAGGGGGCCAGCGATTCCATGAGTGGCGAGCGCGTCGGTTTTCGCTTCAAACACGCGGATGCTGTGGTGAAGCGCAACCCCCAGGGCCGCTCGCGCCGGGGCTGGGTGATGGAGCCGGTGGAGCAGACCACCAGCCGCGGCACCAAGATGCCCGCCTACCGGATCCGCTGGCGCGACAGTGAACGTCCCGAGATCGTGCTGCAGCACATGCTGATCGCCGATCCCGACCCCACGCCGCCGCCCGATGGCGTCAGCCTGGTGCCTCCGGCTCCCAAGGCCTGAACGAAAGCCGATAGATCGCCAGCCCCAGGCGCTCCTTGAGGGCCACGGCGCTGAGATAGAGCGCTTCGGCGTCGGGCAACAGACTCTTGAGCGTGTTGCCGGCCCTGGTGAGATCTGCTGGGATTTTGAGCTCTCTTGGATTCTGTACAGCCTGTACAGAGTTCAGGAGAGCGCGATCGGGGGTGGCCTCGACGGTGTCCTCGATCGCGGAGTTCTTGGTCGCGGTGTTCTCAGGCCTGACGCCGTCGCAACTGCTCTAAGGCCTGCTCGGCTTCAAAGGCGGCCCAGTCCTGCTCGAGGCTGGAGGCCCGTGGCGGGCGCGGCCGGCTCTCCAGTTCGCCCAGGTCGCGCTCCACCGCTGCGAAGCTCACCCCCAGCTCGCTCAGGTGTTGCCAGCGCTGGCGGCCCTGCTCCATCAGGCCTTGCTGGTGGGCCTCGGCGCGCTCGGCTAGGGCGGTGGCATCGGCGGCCCGGGCCTTGACCACCCGCTCCTGCCAACGCCGGATCTCGTTGGCCAGTTGCAGCAGGGCTTGGCGCTCCTGCTCCGCCTGCCGTTGCAACTGACGTCGCTGCCCCACCAGCTTGGCCTGGCGATCGCGCGCCTCCTGCTCTTCCAGCAGGGCTTCCTGGGCCGGGTTGGCCCGCAAAAAGCTCTCCAGCTGCTGCTCCAGCCGCGCCTCCAGTTCGTCGAGCCAGCTCACGGGGTGGCCTGGGGATCTGGTTCGGCGGCCGGGCTGCCGGCGGGGCTGGTGATCAACGGCGCTTCGATCTCCTGCTGCAGCGGCGTGATCGCCGCCTCGCGCGAGCGCAGCAGCAGTTGGGTGAGCCGGGCGATCGCCCCCTCGCCCAGGTCGTGGTTGCTGATGCGGTCGAAGGCGTCCCGATACAGCTCCTCGAGCTCGGCGATCAGACCTTCGCGCACCTGGCGCATGGTGGCCCGTTGCTCTTCACGACCCATGGCGCTCTTGCCTCTGGCTAGGAGTCTGCCGTTACCAGCAGGTGCAGCGATAGGTCGCCGGCCGGATCGCTCCAGCGGCCGGCGCCCCGCCAGCCGGCACTCGCGGCGAGGGTGAGGAAGGCCTCCGGCGCGTACTTGACGCTGTACTCGGTGATCAGCGGCTCGCCCGCGGCGAAGCTCCAGGCCTCCCCCGCCAGCTGCACGGTCTGCGCCTGGCGGCTCACCAGGGCCATGGCGATGCGGCTGTGTTCGGGCTGCCACCAGGCGGTGTAGGCGAAGGCCTCGGGGTTGAAGCTGCCCGCCAGGTCGCGGTTAAGCCGCACCAGCAGGTTGCGGGCAAAGGCGGCCGACACGCCGGCGGCATCGTTGTAGGCGGCCTCCAGCCTTGCCACTGCCTTGAGCTGGTCGATGCCGATCAGCAGCCGGGCACCTGGCCCCAGCAGCTGCCGCAGCTGCACCAGCAGCACCCTCGCCTCCTCGGGGCTGAAGTTGCCGATTGAGCTGCCGGGGTAGAAGCCCAGCCGCCGCTGTCCGTTGAGCAGGGGGTGCTCCGGCAGCCGGTGCAGCTGGCTGTAGTCACAGCAGATGCCGAGCACCGGCACCGCCGGGTGCCGGGCTTGCAGCTCCCGGCAGGCCGGCCCTAGATGGTCGGCGCTGATGTCGAGGGCGACGTAGGCCGGCGGCCGCAGCGCTTCCAGCAGGGGCCCCACTTTGCGGGCATTGCCGGCGCCGAATTCCACCAGCACCCCCGCCCCCAGGGCCGCTGCCAGCTCCGGGGCCCGCTCCTCCAGCAGGGCCGTTTCGGTGCGGGTGAGGCCGTATTCCGGCTGCTCGCAGATCGCCTCAAACAGCCGCGAGCCCTCGGCGTCGTAGAGCAACCAAGCCGGCAGCTGGCGGGGCCGCTGCGCCATGCCCTCGCGCACCAGCCGCCGCATGTCGGCCGGTTCCGGGTGGAGGTCGATCAGGTCGTGGTGGCTCTGCACCGTCATGGCAGCTCTTGGGCCAGGCGCAGGCCAGCGGCCATCCAGCGGCTCGCCGGTGGATAGAAGTTGCGGTAGGTGGGCCGCGCGTGGCCGGCGGGGGTGAGGAAGCAACTGCCGCGCAGCACCATCTGGGAACTCATGAACTTGCCGTTGTATTCCCCCACCGCCCCGGCGGCCGGCGCGAAGCCCGGATAGGGCCGGTAGGGGCTGGCGGTCCATTGCCACAGCACCCCGAAGGCTTGCTCCAGCTGGGGCGCCAGCAACTCCCATTCCGCCTCGCTGGGCAGCCGGGCGCCGGCCCAGCGGGCGTAGGCGTCGGCTTCAAACCAGCTCAGGTGTCGCACCGGCAGCTCGGCCCGCCGCGGCTGCCGCCCCGCCAGCGAAAACTCCTCGCCGTCGCGCCAATAGCGCGGCCCCTGCCAGCCCCGCGCCTGCACCTCCGCCCAGCCCTCGCTCATCCATAGCTCCGGTCGCCGGTAGCCGCCATCGGCGATGAAGGCCTCAAAGTCGCCGTTGCTCACCAGGCGGGAGCTGAGCGCAAAGGGTTCGAGCCACTGGCGGTGCCGGGGCGCTTCGTTGTCGAAATGGAAGGAGCCTGCCGGGCTCTCGGGGCCGCCGGCTCCCTCCGGATGGCCGATCTCCACCAGCCCACCCCCGTGCTGCAGCCAGACGGGCGCCTGGGCCTCCGCCCCATCTGGCACTGCGCGGCGGTAGGCGTCTTCCGGCTGGGGTGCGTAGGCCGGCTCGAGCGGGTTGCGCGAGAAGCCATCGAGCAGGTCCATCAGCAGCAGCTCCTGGTGCTGCTGCTCGTGCTGCAGACCCAGCTCCACCAGCTCCAGCCGGGGATCGCCGGGCTCCAGCTGCGCCAGCAGGGCCAGCACGGCCCCATCCACCCGCTGCCGCCAGGCCAGCACCTCCGCCAGCGCCGGCCGGCTGAGCAAGCCCCGCTGGGGCCGGGGGTGGCGGGCGCCGACGGCGTCGTAATAGCTGTTGAACAGAAAATTCCAGGCCGCTGGCGCCGGTGTGTAGCCCAAGGCCACCCCAGCGTCTTGTTGGGGGCGCAGCAGAAATTGCTCAAAAAACCAGGTGGTGTGGCCCAGGTGCCACTTGGGCGGGCTGGCGTCTGCCATCCCTTGCAGGCACAGGTCTTCTGGCTCCAGGGGCGCCACCAGGGCGAGGCTGTGCTGGCGCACCTGTGTGTACTGCGCCCCCAGCTCCTGCCCCATTCCGCCGCCGCCTATCCCGGCTGAATTCAGGCCCGACCCTAGAGGCCTTGCCTACGATCCCGCCACGCACAGCACGCGGGTATGGCCGGCATCACTTCAGGGTTCGTGGGCGCCGTTGGCAACACGCCCCTGATTCGGCTCCATGCCCTCAGCGAAGCCACCGGCTGCCAGATTCTCGGCAAGGCCGAGTTCATGAACCCCGGCGGCTCGGTCAAGGACCGCGCGGCCCTCGGCATCCTGCTGGAGGCTGAGGAGCAGGGGCTGCTGCAGCCCGGCGGCACCGTGGTGGAGGGCACCGCCGGCAACACCGGCATCGGCCTCACCCACCTCTGCAATGCCCGTGGTTACAAGGCGCTGATCGTGATTCCCGACACCCAGTCGGCCGAGAAGATCGGCCTGCTGCGCAGCCTCGGCGCTGAGGTGCGCACGGTGCCGGCGGTGCCCTACCGCGACCCCAACAACTACGTGAGGCTCTCGGGCCGCATTGCCGCCGAAACGCCCGGCGCCGTGTGGGCCAACCAGTTCGACAACCTGGCCAACCGCCGCGCCCACTACCACTCCACCGGCCCGGAGATCTGGCAGCAAACCGAGGGCCAGGTGGATGCCTGGGTGGCGGCCACCGGCACCGGCGGCACCTACGCCGGCGTGGCGCTCTACCTCAAGGAGCAGAACCCAGCGGTGCACTGCGTGCTGGCCGATCCCCATGGCAGTGCCTTGCACGCCTGGGTCACCCGGGGTGAGCTCAGCAGCGAGGGCAGTTCGATCACCGAGGGGATTGGCAACAGCCGCGTCACCGCCAACCTGGAGGGCGCCCCCATCGATGACGCCGTGCGCATCGACGACCAAACCGCCCTCGAGACGATCTACCGGCTGCTGTGGCAGGAGGGCCTGTTCCTGGGGGGCTCGGTGGGCATCAACGTGGCCGCGGCGGTGGAAACCGCCCGGCGCCTTGGCCCGGGCCACACGATCGTCACGGTGCTGTGCGACAGCGGCGATCGCTACCGCTCACGCCTCTACGACGCTGCGTGGCTGGCCGCCAAGGGGCTGCACCAGCCCCAGCGGGCTCTCGCCGCAGGAGCAGCCTGATGGCAGCGCAGGTGGGCCAGCTGATCGGCGATCGCTACCGGCTTGAGCAGTGCCTCAGTGCCGCCTCCCCGGGCGAGGCTCCCCAGGGGGAGCTATGGCGCGCCAGCGACCAGCTGGCGTCCGAGGCGCCCATGGCCCTGCGGCTGCTGGGACCCGGCATCGATCCGGAGCGGGCCCGCCAGCGCTGGGGCCGGCTGCAGGGGGTGCTCCATCCCCAGGTGCCGCGGCTGGGGGCGGTGATCCCGGCGGCCGAGGGGTTGTGGCTGGTGCGCGAATGGCAGGCCGGCCGCACCTACCAGCAACTGCTGGCGGCTCGCGCCGAGCGCCAGCTGGTGTTTGGTGCCGGCGAGGTGCTGTTGCTGCTGCGTCAGCTGCTGCCGGTGCTGGCGGTGTTGCACAGCCAGGAGCTGGTGCACGGCGATCTCAGCCCCGCCAACCTGCTGCGCCGCGACAGCGATGGCCTGCCGGTGCTGCTGGATTTCGGCCTGGTGGCCGGCACCCCGGCCGCCACACCGGGCTATGCACCGCCGGAGCGGGCCCGCGCGGCTGAGCTCGAGCCCTGGATGGATCTCCATGCCCTGGGGGCGGTGGCCCTGGTGCTGCTGAGCGGCGACGAGCCGGCCCGGCTGCTCGATCCGGTCACCCTCGCCTGGCGCTGGCCGGCCAGCCTCAGCGCCGAGCCGGCCCTTCAGGCCCAGATCGCTCGCCTGCTGGAGCGCGAGAGCGGCGAGCGCTTTGCCTCGGCCTCCCAGGCCCTGGCGGCGTTCCAGACCCTGCCCATGCCCGAGAGCACCGGCCCAGTGGCCCGCGCCGATCGCACCGTGGCTCTGGTGCCCCCGCCCGTGGCTGCCCCCCCGCCCCAGGCCCCCGAGCCACCGCCAGCCCCGGAGCCGCCACCTCCTCCCCCTGAGCCGGAGCTGCCACCGCTCACCCCTCCCTCACCGCCCGCAGCCCTGCGCACGCGTTTGGAGGAGCGGGAGGAGGCCGCCGAGGGCGGCATTTGGCCGGTGGTGATCGCCCTGGTGCTCTCGGCCGTGGTGGGCACCGCCCTGGGCTGGTGGTGGCTGAGCCGCGGCCGCTTGGCCCTGCCCACCCCCGACGCGGCCCTGCAGCTGCCCAGCAGCCTGCCGCCCGCTGAGGTGGATCAGCGCCAGCAGCTGCTCAACCGGCTGCGGGCGATGCAGGTGGATCGGGGTTGGTTTTTGAAGTTGGTGGACGCCAGCCTGCTGGCCCAGTTTCCGGAGCGGGGCGGCCGCCTGCCCAGCGACTCCCTCGAAGATGCGCCCTTACGCAAGGTGTGGAACGAACTCGCCGAGGAGTGGCTGGCCCGGGTGGAGCAGCTGCCCCTTGAGATCCGCCGTCGCCTGGGCAGTTACACCAATGCCGACTGGGAGCGGCGCCAGCAGGCCCTGGTGAGCCAGGGGCTCAGCCCCGCGGTGCTGCGCCAGCTGGTGTCGGGCAGTGCCCAGAGCCTGCTGCCGGGCCGCCCCGGCGCCGACATTCCTGCTGAACCCTTCCGTCAGCTTTGGTTTGCTGCGGCCGAGCAGAGCCTGGCCAATGTTCAGATCGAGGCGATTCAGGCCCAGCCCCAGGAAACCCGGGTGCTCTCGGCCCAGGTAGAGGCCGGTGGGGCGCGGCTGTTCCCGGTGCGGCTGCCGCCCGGCTACCGGCTGGTGCTGGGGGTAAACGGCTCGCCCCTGATGCAGATGAGCGTGTTCGGCCCCGATGGCGACCTGCTGGAGGCCAAGGGCCCCCTGCGGGTGGTGAGCCTGGGGGTGCAGAAGCGCTCGCCGGTGCAGCTGCTGGTCACCAACGAGGGCGTCGCGCCGGCCCTGATCACCTTGTCGCTGCGGGCGGATCCGCCGGCACCGGTGGCCGCCCCTGAGCCCTCAGCGCCGGCGCCGGCGGACCAGTTGGAGACGCCGCAGGTCCCGACCACCGTGCCGGTGCCCGCACAGCCTGTCGCTGCTCCGCCACCGCCGGTGCCACCGGCAGTGAATTGAGCCCAGCCGGGGTGGTTGCTGGGTTGCGCGTCTCCCGAGTTCCGTCTCCAGGATTCTGTACAGCCTGTACAGAATCCTGGAGAGGTATCCGCATCCGCACTCAGGCTGCGCCCCCGGCCCGTGAATTCAGAGCCGGGCGATGGCGACCTTGGCGTCCTTGATGTCCTGCTTGCGCCGTTCCTCGTGGCGCTTGTCGTGCAGCTTGCGGCCCTTGGCCAGGCCGATGGTCAGCTTGATCCAGGAGCCCTTGAGATGCAGGTTGAGCGGGATCAGGGTGAGGCCCTTCTGCTCGAGCCCCACCCGCAGTTTGTCGATTTCGCGGCGGTGGGCCAGCAGTTTGCGCACCCGCAGGGGCTCGTGGTTGAAGTAGGCCCCGGCATGGCTGTGGGGCGAGATGTGCACGTTGTGCAGCTGCAGCTCCCCCTTGCGGATCAGGCAGAAGCCGTCGCGCAGGTTGCACTGGCCGGCCCGGATCGACTTCACCTCCGTGCCGAACAGCTCAATGCCGCACTCCAGCGTTTCGAGGATCTCGTACTGGTGGCGAGCAAAGCGGTTGTCGGCCAGCAGCTTGTTGGCGGCATCGCGCTGGGCCTTGGCGCTCTTCTTGCCCCCGCCCTTGGCCATCGCTGCTCCGCAACCGTCCCTTCGATCTCCCGACCCTAGGGAGCCCCCGGTACCCTCGCTTCATGGCGATTGTTTCCTCGGGATCCCCGGCGCCCCGCGGCCGCCCCAGCCACGAGCCCAGGCGCCCGGACGCGCCGCCGCGCCTGGTGGATCCCACCCCCGTGCCGGAGGAGGTGGCGCCCGCCCGGGAAGACGGCCTGCGGCCCCGGCGCCTGGCCGACTACATCGGTCAGAGCGAGCTCAAGCAGGTGCTGGCCATCGCCGTGGAGGCCACCCGCGCCCGCCAGGAGGCGCTCGACCACGTGCTGCTCTACGGCCCGCCGGGTCTGGGCAAAACCACCATGGCGCTGGTGCTGGCCGAGGAGCTGGGGGTGCGCTGCCGCATCACCAGTGCGCCGGCCCTGGAGCGCCCCCGCGACATCGTCGGCCTGCTGGTCAACCTCCAGCCCCACGAGCTGCTGTTCATCGACGAGATTCACCGGCTCAATCGGGTGGCTGAGGAGATCCTCTATCCGGCTATGGAGGACTTCCGCCTCGACCTCACCGTGGGCAAGGGCACCACGGCCCGCACCCGCAGCCTGGAGCTGCCGCCCTTCACCCTGGTGGGGGCCACCACCAGGGCCGGCTCCCTGAGTTCGCCGCTGCGGGATCGCTTCGGCCTGATCCAGCGGCTGGAGTTTTACGGCCTGGACGATCTGCAGGCGATCGTGGAGCGGGCCGCGGGCCTGCTGCAGATCGCGCTCGAGGCCGACGCCGCACTGGAGGTGGCTCGCCGTTGCCGCGGCACCCCCCGTATCGCCAACCGCCTGCTGCGGCGGGTGCGCGATGTGGCCTCGGTGCGGGGTCATGGCCGCATTGGCGCTTCGCTGGTGGCCGAGGCCCTCAGCCTGCACCGCGTTGACGACCGCGGCCTCGATGCCAGCGACCGGCGCCTGCTCACCTTGATGCTGGAGGGCTACGGCGGCGGCCCGGTGGGCCTCGACACCCTCGCGGCGGGCCTGGGGGAAGATTCCGCCACCCTGGAAGCGGTGGTGGAGCCCTACCTGCTGCAGCTGGGTTTTCTGCAGCGCACCCCCCGGGGCCGGATCGTCACCCCGGCGGGCCGCCGCCACCTGGGCTGGCCCGCTGGAGCGGCGGCATGAGCGGGCCCCTTTCATGAGCAGCTCTCTGTGATGTCCACCCTGCTGGCCCTGCTGCTGGGGGTGCAGTTGCTGCTGCCCCAGCTGTTTGATCAGGCCCTCAGTGCCAGCCGCGAGGGGCGTTTCAGCGAGGCCCTACCGCTCTGGAATCAGGTGCTGGAGGTGGCGCCGAATGATGCAGCGGCCTGGAGCAACCGCGGCAATGTGCAGCTGGCCCTCGGCGACCCCCGGGCCGCCATCGCCGATCAAACCAAGGCGATGGCCCTCGATGGCGACAGTCCCGACCCCCATCTCAACCGCGGCACCGCCGAGGAGGCCCTGGGCGAGTGGGCCGCCGCCGAGGCCGACTACCGCTGGATCCTGGAGCGGGCCCCGAGCGATGCGGGCGAACCGCGGGCTTCGGCCCTCTACAACCTCGGCAATGTGCAGGGTTCGCTGGGCGACTGGGAGGCAGCGCGCCGCTGCTTTGAGGCGGCGTCCCTGGCCCGGCCCGGTTTTGCCATGGCCCGCTCCAGTGCCGCCCTGGCCGCCTTCCAGCTGGGGGACAGGGCTGAGGCGGAGCGGGAGCTGCGCAACCTGATCCGCCGCTACCCCTTGTTTGCCGACGCCCGTGCTGCGCTCACGGCCCTGCTCTGGCAGAAGGGGGCCAGTGGCGAGGCCGAGAGCAACTGGGCCGCCGCTTCGGGTCTCGATCCGCGCTACCGGCAGCAAGAATGGTTGCGATCGACGCGGCGCTGGCCCCCCGAGCCGGTGGAAGCGCTGGCGCAATTCCTGGCCCTTGTTTCCTGAATGACGGCCTCCTGAATGACGGCCTGCTCGATGACTGCCTCCTGAATGACGGCTCCACCCTGCACCCTGACTTGGCAAGCGCTTGGGCTCGAGGAAGCTCTGGCTGGGGTGTTGCCGGAGCTGATCCAGCTGCGGCGCCACATTCACCGCCATCCCGAGCTCAGCGGCCACGAGCAGCAGACCGCCGCCTTGGTGGCCGGTGAACTGCGCCGCTGGGGCTGGCAGGTGCGCGAGGGCGTTGGACGCACCGGGGTGGTGGCCGAGCTGGGGCCCAGACAGCTGGCCGATGGCCGGCCCGCGCCCCTGGTGGCCCTGCGGGTGGACATGGATGCCCTGCCGGTGGAGGAGCGCACCGGCCTCGACTACGCCTCCACCCAGCAGGGGCTGATGCATGCCTGCGGCCACGACCTGCACACCGCCGTAGGGCTGGGGGTGGCCTGCTTGCTTGGAGGGCTGGCCGAGCGCCATCCCGAGCGGCTCACGGCCCGGGTGCGGCTGCTGTTTCAACCCGCCGAGGAAACGGCCCAGGGGGCAGCCTGGATGAAGGCCGACGGCGCCATGGAGGGCGTGGACGCTTTGTTTGGCGTGCACGTGTTTCCCAGCCTGCCGGCGGGCACGATCGGGGTGCGCAGCGGCAGCCTGACGGCGGCGGCGGGGGAGCTGGAGGTGGAGGTGCTGGGCGAGGGCGGCCACGGCGCCCGGCCCCACCAGAGCACCGATGCCATCTGGATCGCGGCGCGGGTGGTGAGCGGCCTGCAGGAGGCGATCAGCCGCCGCCTCGATGCCCTGCACCCGGTGGTGGTGAGCTTCGGCCGCATCGAGGGCGGCAAGGCCTTCAATGTGATCGCCGACCATGTGCGCCTGCTGGGCACCGTGCGCTGCCTCGACACCGACGTGCACGCCCAGCTGCCGGGTTGGATTGAAGACACCGTGCACGCCCTCTGCCGGGGCCACGGCGGCGAAGCGCGGGTGCGTTATCGGGTGATCTCGCCGCCGGTGCACAACGATCCGGCCCTCACCGAACTGGTGGCTGATGCGGCGGTGGAGCTGCTGGGCCGGCCCCAGGTGCAATGGCTGGAGCAGCCCTCCCTCGGCGCTGAGGATTTTGCCCAGCTGCTCGAGGGCACCCGCGGCACGATGTTTCGGCTCGGGGTGGCGGGGCCTGATGGGTGCACGCCCTTGCACAGCAGCACCTTTGCCCCGGATGAGGCGTCGATGCCGGTGGGCATCCGGGTGCTCACCTGGAGCCTGCTGCGCTGGATGGAGCGGCGGCCATGAGGCGCCGGCCCTGGTTGCGGGGGTTGCTGGCCCTCTCCTCGCCCCTGTTGATCCTGTTGGCTTTGTTGGTGCTGCTGCAGCGCCGCGGCGTTGATCGCTTGCCAGCCTTGCCGGCGCTGCTGATTGGCACGGGCCTGCTCGTGACCAGTGCCCTGGGCCAGCGGCGGCGGCGGCGGGAGTTGTTGGCGGCCCTGCGCCACGATGGAGAGGTATGACCCTTCCATCCCCCGATCTGTCCGCCCTGCGGGACGCCATCGTGTCCGGCGATCCCAGCCGGGCCATGCCGGCCCTGGTGGGCCTGCGGGAGGTGCCGGTTGAGCAAGCCGTGCCCCTGCTGCTGCTGGGCCTGGAGCAGGGCATGTTCATGGTGCGCTCGCTGAGCTGCGCCGGCCTGGGCGTGAAGCAGAGCGAGGTGGGCTGGCAGGCGCTGGTGAACGCCATGCAGCACGACGAGGACGCCAACGTGCGCGCCGAAGCCGCCAATTCTTTGGTGAGCCATTCGCTGGAGCGTTCCTGGCCCCTGCTGCGGGATGTGTTTGCCGCCGATCAGCAGTGGCTGGTGCGCTGCAGCATCCTCTCGGCCCTGGCCGAGCAGCCAGCCATTGATCCAGCCTGGCTGCTGGAGCTGGCGGCGATGGCCATCACCGACGCCGATGGCACCGTGCGGGTGGGCGGGGCCGAGATCCTCGGCCGCCTGGTGCGCGACCACGGAGATGCCGAAGCCCGCGCCCTGCTGCAACAGCTTCAGGGCGATTCCGACCACCGGGTGGTGGCCGCGGCGCTCAACGGGTTGCAGGGCTAAGGCCTTAGTCGGTGAGGCTGTTTCGGGTGTGTCCAGATTCTGTACAAGCTGTACAAAATCCGGACAGCTCTGAATCCCGACGACCCTGACCCGCGTCTCCTTTAGAGACCCCAGCCTTTTGCGGGCTTGCTAGGTTTTACCTGTCACTAGGGGTGCCCCGCTGCCGGCCCAATCAGCCGCGCAGCTTCGGGCTGAGATCACACCCTCCGAACCTGATCCGGGTCATGCCGGCGCAGGGAAGTGGAAACGAACTCGGCATCGGCACAGGACCCCCCTCACCGCTCTTTTGCGGTCACCTGTTCTTCGCCACCGCCCATCATGCGCAGCGCCTGGATTGAGAAGCGTCGCGGCACCGCGAACTATTCCCAGATGCATTACGCCCGCCAGGGCGTAGTGACGGAAGAGATGGCCTATGTGGCCAAGCGGGAGAACCTGCCCGAATCGCTGGTGATGGAGGAGGTGGCGCGGGGCCGGATGATCATCCCGGCCAACATCAACCACACCAACCTGGAGCCGATGGCGATCGGCATCGCCAGCCGCTGCAAGGTGAACGCCAACATCGGCGCTTCCCCCAACGCGTCCGATCTTGAGGAGGAGGTGGCCAAACTGCGCCTGGCGGTGAAATACGGCGCCGACACGGTGATGGATCTCTCCACCGGCGGCGTCAACCTCGATGAGGTGCGCACGGCAATCATCAACGCCTCGCCAGTGCCCATCGGCACGGTGCCCGTATATCAGGCCCTCGAGAGCGTGCACGGCTCAATCGAGAAGCTCGACGCCGACGATTTCCTGCACATCATCGAGAAGCACTGCCAGCAGGGCGTTGACTACCAAACGATCCATGCCGGCCTGCTGATTGAGCACCTGCCCTTGGTGAAGGGTCGCCTCACCGGCATCGTCAGCCGTGGCGGCGGGATCCTGGCCCAGTGGATGCTGTATCACCACAAACAGAACCCCCTGTTCACCCATTTCGATGACATCATCGAAATCTTCAAGCGCTACGACTGCAGCTTCTCCCTGGGCGATTCGCTGCGGCCGGGTTGCCAGCACGACGCCTCCGACGCCGCCCAGCTGGCGGAGCTGAAAACCCTGGGCCAGCTCACCCGCCGCGCCTGGGAGCACGACATCCAGGTGATGGTGGAGGGTCCGGGCCACGTGCCGATGGATCAGATTGAGTTCAACGTCAAAAAGCAGATGGAGGAGTGCAGCGAGGCGCCCTTCTATGTGCTGGGCCCGCTGGTGACCGACATCGCCCCCGGCTACGACCACATCACCAGCGCCATCGGCGCCGCGATGGCCGGCTGGTATGGCACGGCGATGCTCTGCTATGTGACCCCGAAGGAGCACCTCGGCCTGCCCAACGCCGAAGACGTGCGCGAGGGCCTGATCGCCTACAAGATCGCCGCCCACGCCGCCGACATCGCCCGCCACCGCCCGGGGGCCCGCGACCGCGACGACGAACTCAGCCGCGCTCGCTACGCCTTCGACTGGAACAAGCAGTTCGATCTCTCGCTGGATCCCGAGCGGGCCCGTGAGTATCACGACGAAACCCTGCCGGCCGACATCTACAAACAGGCCGAGTTCTGCTCGATGTGCGGCCCCAAGCACTGCCCGATGCAGACCAAGATCACCGACGCGGATCTGGAAGGGCTGGAGCAGGTGCTGGCGGAGCAGAAAGCCAAAGCCGCGCAGCCAACAGGTGAGCCAGCGCCGGTTTGATCCGCTTCGGCACAGTCATGCAGCCTGGCCTTACTTCGCCAGGCTTAGCGGGATATTGGGGCTTTCAGGGTTCACATCCAGGCTCTGCAGCTGGGGCCGCAGTACTAGGTCCATGTCCTCCATGGGGATGGCGCCCAACAGCACTTCATTGCCTAGCACCATGGCACCGGTGAAACAACGGCGGTTGCGGAAGCGCACCTCTACCGGACCCACATAGGGCACCGTGCGGCGATGGCCGTCGGCCAACACCACCTCGCGGCGCTCCAACTCGCCCAGGCTGAGCTGGAGCGCTAGATGTTCGGGGATGCATAGATGCACCGCTCCACTGTCTGCCAGCGCTGAAACTTCGAGGGCAGCCAGCTCCGGCTTGGTGGGGTTGCTGATGGAAACGGTGCCGCGGATCAGTCCCATGGGTTCAGCTTAGGGTCCATTCCCATTGACACTGGCTTCTCCCGAGAGAGGCCAAAAAAAGCCCCACCTTGCGGCGGGGCTTGAAACGGATGCGCAGCAGGAGCAGGCCAGCCTGGCGGATCAGCCCAGGGCCTTGGCCTTGGCCACCACGTTGTCGACGGTGAAGCCGAACTTCTCCAGGCACACCGGGCCGGGGGCGGAGGCGCCAAAGCGGTCGATCGAGACGGTGTCACCGTCGAAGCCCACGTACTTGTGCCAGCCGAAGGAGCTGGAGGCTTCCACCACCAGGCGCTTGCGGCAGGCGGCGGGCAGCACGCTCTCGCGGTAGGCGGCGTCCTGCTCTTCAAACAGGTCGACGCAGGGCATCGACACCACGCGGACGTTCTTGCCTTCGGCGCGCAGCTGGGCGGCGGCCTTGGTGCAGAGCTCCAGCTCAGTGCCGGTGCCGATCAGGATCAGATCGGGGCTGCCGTTGCTGTCTTCCAGGATGTAGCCGCCCTTGGCCACATGGGCTGCTGCCGAACCGGGTTGGTTGGCCATCGCCTGGCGGCTGAGGGCCAGCACCGTGGGGCGCTTGCGGTTGGTCACGGCCACCTGGTAGGCGCCCATGGTTTCGTTGCCGTCGCCGGGGCGCATCACCAGAAGATTGGGGATGGCGCGCAGGTTGGCGAGGGTTTCCACCGGCTGGTGGGTGGGGCCGTCTTCGCCCAGGCCGATCGAGTCGTGCGTCAGCACATAGATCACACCCAGCTCGCTCAGGGCCGAGAGGCGCATGGCACCGATCATGTAGCCAGCGAACACCAGGAAGGTGCCGCCGTAGGGGATCAGGCCGCTGCCGTGGTAAGCGATGCCGTTCATGATCGCCGCCATGGCGTGCTCGCGCACACCGAAGTGCAGGTAGCGGTTGGCCTCACCACCTTTCTGGAAGCTGGCCTCGCCCTTGATGTCGGTGAGGTTGGAGTGGGTGAGATCGGCGGAGCCGCCGATCAGCTCGGGCAGGTTGGGGCCGAAGGCGTTCAGCGCGTTGTAGGAGTGCTGGCGGGTGGCGAGGCCCTTGTCCTCGGGGCTGAAGCTGGGCAGGGAAGCATCCCAGCCCTGGGGCAGTTCACCGCGCAGCTGGCGCTCAAATTCAGCCGCTTCGGCGGGGTATTGGCTGCGGTAGGAGGCCAGGGTGGCGTTCCAGGCGGCTTCGAGGGCTTCACCGCGGCTGATGGCCTGGCGCCAGTGGTCGTAAGCGTCTTGCGGCACCTCAAATGCGCCGTAGCTCCAGTCGAGGGCCTTGCGGGTGAGTTCGGCTTCATCGGCGCCGAGGGCGGCACCGTGCACCCCGGCGGTGTTGGCCTTGTTGGGGGAGCCATAGCCGATGGTGGTGGTCACCTTGATCAGGCTGGGCTTGTCGGTCACGGCCTTGGCGGCCTCGATCGCCCGGGCGATGCCGGCCACGTCGGTGTTGCCATCCGCCACGTGCTGGACGTGCCAGCCGTAGGCCTCGTAGCGCTTCAGCACATCCTCGGTGAACGACACCGCGGTGTTGCCATCGATGGTGATGTGGTTGTCGTCGTAGAGGGCGATCAGCTTGCCCAGGCCCAGGTGGCCGGCCAGGGAAGCAGCCTCACCGCTCACGCCCTCCTGATGGCAGCCGTCACCCATGATCACGTAGGTGTAGTGATCGACGAGTTCGCAGCCGGGTTTGTTGAACTTGGCGGCCAGGTGGGCTTCGGCGATCGCCAGACCCACGGCATTGGAGATGCCCTGGCCGAGGGGGCCGGTGGTGACCTCAACGCCGGCTGTCTCGAAGGTTTCGGGGTGCCCAGGGGTGCGGCTGCCCCACTGGCGGAACTGCTTGATGTCGTCCAGGGTCACCGAGTCGTAGCCGGCGAGGTGCAGCAGCGCGTACAGCAGCATGCAGCCATGGCCGGCCGACAGCACGAAGCGGTCGCGGTTGAACCACTTGGGGTTCTTGGGGTTGTGCTTGAGCACCTTGTCCCACAGCGCGAAGGCCATGGGTGCGCAGCCCATCGGCAGGCCAGGGTGGCCGGAGTTCGACTTGTTGATCGCGTCGATCGCCAGGAAGCGGATGCTGTTGACGCAGAGCGACTCGACGGACGTGGAGGGTGCGACGACCATGGCTTTGAGGGTTTAGGGAGGGAGGAGGGTCACGCCATGCGGCGGAACGCCAGGCAGACGTTGTGACCGCCAAACCCGAAGGAATTGGAGAGCACCACGTTGAGGGTGTGTTCCCGGGCCTGGTTGGGAACCACATCCAGATCACAGGCTGGATCCGGATTTTGGTAATTGATGGTAGGCGGCACCAGGTTGTGCTCCATCGCCAGCACAGCCGCCACCGCTTCGATGCCACCGCTGCCTCCGAGGAGGTGGCCGGTCATCGACTTGGTGGAGCTCACCGGAATCTGATAGGCGTGCGCGCCGAGGGCGCTCTTGATGGCCGAGGTCTCGTTGCTGTCGTTGGCCTGGGTGCTGGTGCCATGGGCGTTGACGTAGTCGACCGCTTCGGGCTCCAGTTGGGCATCCCGCAGGGCCAGGCGCATCGCCTCGGCACCACCAACGCCGCCAGGGGAGGGTGACGTGATGTGGTGGGCGTCGCAGGTCATGCCGTAGCCCACCACTTCGGCCAGGATCGTGGCGCCGCGGGCCTGGGCGTGTTCGAGGCTCTCGAGCACCAGCACCCCGGCTCCTTCGCCGATCACGAAACCGTTGCGCTCGGCATCAAAGGGGCGGCTGGCTGTGGCGGGGTCGTCGTTGCGGAACGACAGGGCCTTGGCGCTGGCAAATCCAGCCACACCCAAGGGAGTGATGGCCGACTCAGCCCCGCCGGCAATCATCACGTCGGCCAGGCCCAGCTGGATCAGGCGGTAGGCATCGCCGATGGCATTGGAGCCGGCGGCGCAGGCGGTGGCCACGGCGGTGCTCGGGCCTTTCGCCCCCAGGGCGATGGCCGTCAGACCTGTGGCCATGTTCGGAATCATCATCGGCACGCAGAACGGGCTGACCCGATCCGGACCGCGATCGTTGAGCACCTGGGCCTGGGTTTCCATCATCAGCAGTCCGCCGACGCCGGAGCCGATGGCCGTGCCAACCCGATGTTGGTTGGAGGCGTCGATGGTGAGGCCCGCATGGGCGACGGCCTGCTTGGCCGCCACCACCCCGAACTGGCAGAAGCGATCCCAGCGCTTGGATTCCTTGGGTTCCAGCCAGCCGGAGGGGTCGAAGTTTTTCACCTCGGCCGCAAACCGGCAGGCATGGCGACTGGCGTCAAACAGGGTGATCCCCGCTACGCCATTGCGCGCCGCCCGCAACCCCTCCCAGTAACTGGGAACGTCGTTGCCGATCGGTGTGATCGCGCCGAGACCGGTGACGACGACGCGCTGGAGACCCTGCACCATGGAGTGGCTCAGGCCTGCTTGTCCTGGATGAACTTGACGGCGTCACCCACGGTGGTGATGCCTTCGGCGGCTTCGTCTGGGATTTCGATGTCGAAGGCCTCTTCGAGGGCCATCACCAGCTCGACGGTGTCGAGGGAGTCAGCGCCGAGATCGTTTTGGAAGTTGGATTCGGGCTTGACGTCACCGGCATCCACGCTGAGCTGCTCGGCAACGATCGAGCGCACTTTCTCGAAGATCGCTTCCTGGGACATGGCCGCTGTGAGAGTCGACGCACTCTACGGGTCGCCCTGCGGGTCGCTCCGCGGCGTATGAACAAGGGTGACGGGCTGTCGCGGGCTCTGCTGCGGGCTCGAAAGCTTTGGGTACGTTGGCCTCACGCCGTTTGTTATCGGCCACCTCCCCATCGAGGCCCAATGTCCCACGCCGTCAAGATCTACGACACCTGCATCGGCTGCACCCAGTGCGTGCGTGCCTGCCCGCTCGACGTGCTCGAGATGGTGCCCTGGGACGGTTGCAAGGCCGGTCAGATCGCTTCGTCGCCCCGCACCGAAGACTGCGTGGGTTGCAAGCGCTGCGAAACCGCCTGTCCCACCGACTTCCTCAGCATCCGGGTGTACCTGGGCGACGAAACCAGCCGCTCGATGGGCCTCTCGTACTGAGTCCTGTCCCTCGGCGCCACTGCCAATAAGCTCAAGCCCGGCCCCTCGCCGGGCTTTTTTGTTGCGCCCCCTCTTGCGCCCCTCGCTGGCCCAGCCCTATGTGCGGCATCGTTGCCCTGATCGGATCGCGGGAGGCGGCTCCCCAGCTGCTGGAGGGTCTGCGCCAGCTGGAATACCGGGGCTACGACTCGGCCGGGATCGCCACGGTGGATGCCCAGGCGGATGCGGGGCCGGGCCGGCTGCACTGCCTCAAGGCCGAGGGCAAACTTGTGAACCTGACGGCGCGATTCGAGGCCCAGGGCGCCCCCGGGCACTGCGGCATCGGCCACACCCGCTGGGCCACCCACGGCAAGCCGGAGGAGCGCAACGCCCATCCCCATCTCGATGGCAGCGGCCAGCTGGCGGTGGTGCAGAACGGCATCATTGAGAACTACCGCACCCTCCGCGAGCAGCTGCAGGCGGAAGGGGTGGTGTTCCGCTCCGAGACGGACACCGAGGTGATCCCGCACCTGCTGTCCCGTCAGTTGGCGCGGCTGCAGGCGGGCGTGCAAGGCGGGCGTGCCCGGGTGGCCAGCGGCAGCCTGCTGCTGCAGGCGGTGCAGGAGGTGCTGCCCCTGCTGCACGGCGCCTACGCCCTGGCGGTGGTGTGGGCTGAGGCCCCCGGGGCCCTGGTGGTGGCCCGCAAGGCGGCGCCGTTGTTGATCGGCCTGGGGGAAGGCGAATTTCTCTGCGCCAGCGACACCCCGGCGCTGGCGGGCTTCACCCGCACGATCCTGCCGATGGAGGACGGCGAGGTGGCCCTGCTCACCCCCTTGGGCATCGAGCTTTACGACGCCGACGGGGAGCGGGTGCAGCGCAGCCCCAGCCTGCTGAGCGGCACCGAACACGTGGCGGACAAGCGCAGCTTCCGCCACTTCATGCTCAAAGAGATCCACGAGCAGCCCGAAACCGCGGCCCTGTGGGTGGCCCGCCACCTGCCGGAGGCTGTGGCCGGGCAAGCAACACCCCTGGTGGCGCTGCCGCTGGCGGCGGAGGTGTTGGAGGGGGTGGAGCGGATCCAGATCCTGGCCTGCGGCACCAGTCGCCATGCCGCCCAGGTGGGGGCCTACCTGCTCGAGCAGCTGGCCGGCATTCCCACCAGCGTCTTCTACGCCAGTGAATTCCGCTATGCGCCGCCGCCGCTGACGCCCCACACCCTCACGATCGGCGTCACCCAATCCGGCGAAACGGCCGACACGTTGGCGGCTCTGGCGATGGAGCAG
The DNA here is from genome assembly GCF_024346335.1 of Cyanobium sp. ATX 6E8. Lineage (NCBI taxonomy): Bacteria > Bacillati > Cyanobacteriota > Cyanophyceae > Synechococcales > Prochlorococcaceae > Cyanobium > Cyanobium sp. ATX 6E8. Next base: position 114,712 of record NZ_JAGQCT010000005.1, read on the forward strand.
GAGCGGCGCCAGCTGGTGGCCGATCGGGCTTTTGCGCCGCGGTTGCTGGGAATCACCAACCGGCCGGAAAGCTCCTTGGCGCGGATGGTGGACCACATCCTCGACATCGGCGCCGGCATTGAGGTGGGCGTGGCGGCCACCAAGACCTTTCTGGGACAGCTGCTGGCCTTCTACGGCCTGGCCCTGGCCTTTGCCGAGCGGCGGGTGGGCCAGCGCCAGGGGGGTGGCACGTCGGGCCGCAGCCGCGAGGAGCTCAAGGCCCTGGCGGCGGCGTTGCGGCAGCTACCCCAGCAGCTCGAAGCCTTGGTGGCCGATCACGACCAGCGCTGCGCCGCCCTGGCCCACCGCTTTGAGGGCACCCAGGATGTGATCTTCCTGGGGCGGGGGATCAACTACCCGATCGCCCTGGAGGGTGCGCTGAAGCTCAAGGAGATCAGCTACATCCACGCCGAGGGCTATCCGGCCGGCGAGATGAAGCATGGCCCGATCGCCCTGCTCGACGCGAAGGTGCCGGTGGTGTCGATCGCGGTGCCCGGGCTGGTGTTCGAGAAGGTGCTCAGCAACGCCCAGGAGGCCAAGGCCCGCGATGCCCAGTTGATTGGCGTGGCCCCCGATTGCCCCGATGCCGAGCTATTTAATGTGCTGCTGCCGGTGCCGGTGGTCGATGAGCTGCTCAGCCCGCTTCTGACGGTGATTCCGATGCAGTTGCTCAGCTATCACATCGCCGCCCACCGGGGTCTGGATGTGGATCAGCCCCGCAACCTGGCCAAGAGCGTCACGGTTGAGTAGCGGCGACGGTGTCGCTGCGGCCATAGCGGTCTTCAAAGCGCACGATGTCGTCTTCGCCCAGGTAGGGGCCGCTCTGCACCTCGATCAGTTCCACCGGGATCTTGCCGGGGTTGGAGAGGCGGTGGCGGCAGCCCAGGGGGATGTAGGTGCTCTGGTTTTCGCCCACCAGCTCCTGGCGGCCGTCCTTCTCCACGACCGCCGTTCCCTTCACCACGATCCAGTGCTCGGCGCGGTGGTGGTGCATCTGCAGCGACAGGCTCGCCCCCGGATTAACCACGATCGTTTTCACCTGCCAGCGCTCACCTTCGGTGATCCCGTCGTACGACCCCCATGGCCGGTAGATCTTGCGGTGGGCCTTGCTTTCCGGCGCGCCCTCCCGCTCCAGCAGCCCCACGATGCTTTTGATGTCCTGGGCCCGGTCGCGGTGGGCCACCAGCACCACATCATCCGTTTCCACCACCACCAGGTCTTCCACCCCGAGGCCCACCACCAGCCGGTGCTCGCTGCGCAGGTAGCAATTGCGGGCGTCTTCGTGGATCACCCGGCCCCGCAGCACGTTGCCTTGCGCGTCGCGCTCCGCGGCCGTTGCCCACAGGGCGCTCCAGCTGCCCACATCGCTCCAGCCCGCCTCCAGCGGCAGCACAGCGCCGCGGTCGGTGCGCTCCATCACGGCCACGTCGAGGGCCACGTTCGGGCAGCCGGCAAAGGCTTCCCGCTCCAGCCGCAGGAAATCGAGATCGGCGCTGTCCTGCTCCAGCGCGGCGCGGCAGGCATTCACCACCTCAGGGGCCAGCCGCTCCAGCTCCGCCAGGATGGCGCTGGCCTTGAACAGGAACATGCCGCTGTTCCAGGTGAAGCGGCCCGTGGCCAGAAACGCCTCGGCGGTGGCCCGATCCGGCTTCTCCACAAAGCGGGCGATCGGCACCGGCGCGCTGGCATCCGTCAACGCGTGGGCAGCTTCGATGTAGCCGTAGCCCGTCTCCGGGGCGGTGGGCACGATCCCAAAGGTCACCAGTTGTCCCGCCTCGGCGGCTGCCGCACCGGCGACAACCGCCGCGCGGAAGGCGGCCGCATCCCGGATCACATGGTCGGCCGCCAGCACCAGCAGCAGCGGATCGTCGCCCTGGGCCGTGGCCTGTAGGGCCGCCACCGCCACGGCCGGAGCGGTGTTGCGGCCGATCCGCTCCAGCAGAATGCCGGCGGGCTCCACGCCGATCTGGCGCATCTGCTCGGCCACGATGAAGCGGTGGTCCTCGTTGCAGATCAGCAGTGGTGGCGCCAGCCCTGGCAGACCCTCCAGACGCTGCTGGGTTTGCTGCAGCAGGGTGTCTTCGCCGCTGCCGGCCAGGGGCCAGTACTGCTTGGGATAGCTGGCCCGCGAGAGCGGCCACAGCCGCGTGCCGGTGCCGCCGCACAGGATCACCGGTACAAGACTTGTCATCGCGCGGGGGTGGAAGCCAGGCCTACGGCTATTTCAGCAGCCCAGGCGGCGCTTCGCCTGCAGAGGTGTTGCGCAAGGCCTCCTGAATTCTGTACAGCCTGTACAGAATTCAGGAGGAAGGGGGAAGAGGGTTCAGGCCGGCTCTTCTCGGCTTTTCTCCTGGGCCATCCCCAGCTCCAGCAGCCCCGGTGGCGGGGTAATGCCAACCCAGCCTTCGCTCAGGTGCACTTCGGGCACAATCGCCTTCACGAAGGGGATCAGCAAACGCCGCGGACCACTCGGGCTGGCCTGCTCCACCTCCAGCAGGTCATTGCCGGCGTGGATCAGGTCGCAGACCCGGCCAATCACCTGACCGGTCTCCAGCAGCCGCACTTCGGTGCCCACCAGATCGAGCAGGTGGAATTCTCCTCGGGCCAGCTTGGGCCGGTCGTTGGCGCGCACCAACAACTGCTCGCCCACCAGGGCTTCGGCCGCCTCGCGGCTTTCGACATCAGCCAGCCGCACCACAAACAGCCCCTTGCCCGGCAGCTGGCGCCCGCCCCGCAGCTCTACCAGCCGCGGATCCTCGTCGCGCCGCTGCAGCCAGCGTTGTCCGGCCCGGGTGAAGCGTTCGGGGAAATCGCTGAGGGGCAGGATCCGCAGTTCCCCCATTAGTCCCTGGGCGGCCACGATCTTGCCCACCACCATGAGCTCGTCTTGGGGGGAGTCGCCGGGACGATCGGTGTCGCTCAGATCAGCCATGCCCGTCTGATTCCCTCACCGGTCCTTCTCCCCCGATAATGACCCCACGCCTCGCCTGAACCATGGCCGACCTGTTGCCGATCCTGCCGGGCTCCACCGTGGTGGTGCGCGACGGCCGCTCGATTTACAACGGCTATCGGGGCTTCGTGCAGCGCATCAGCGGCCAGCAGGCTGCCGTGCTGTTTGAGGGGGGCAACTGGGACAAGCTGGTCACCATGCCGCTCAAGATTCTCGAGCAGGCTTGAGCACCGCCAGGGCGGCGCGAGCCGCTTCCTGTTCGGCGCTACGCCGCGAGCGGCCCCAGCCTTCGTGATCCCCGTTCACCGCGACTCCAGGGCCGCAAACCGTCACCGTGCAGCGAAAGCGGCATGGGTCGGCGTGGATCTGGCTGCATTCCTCGCAGCTGTAGTGGGGCAGGCCCAGCCCAGCGGCCTGGGTCCATTCCTGCAGGGCTGACTTCCAGTTGTGGCGGTCTGGATCGGCCAGCAGTTCGGCGCTGCTGCGCTGCCAGTGGGGGGTGAGCCAGCGGTGCACTGGCTCCAGGCCGCCCTGGCCGGCACCCCAGGCCTCATAGAGGCCGCCCAGCAGGGCTTCGCAGCATTCCGCCCGCACGGTGGCCTGTCCGGCCCGGTCGCCGCTGGCCATCGGACCCAGGTGCAGCATGGCTTCGATGCCGCAGCGCTCGCCCAGTTCGGCCAGCCAGCGGTCGCTCACCAGCTGGGCCCGTAGGGCTGAGCAGCGCCCCACACTCAAGCTCGGATAGTGCTGCTGTAGGAATTCGGAGGCCGCCAGCCGCAGCACGGCGTCGCCCAGAAACTCCAGCCGCTCGTGGTTGACGGCCCGGCCCGCGGACGTGTGGGTGAGGGCCTCCTCAATGGGAGCAAGATTGCGGTTGCCGGGTTCCAGGTCTAAGGACCGCAGGAAGGCAACCAACTGCTGGTGGCGTTCGGGTCCCATGGCTGGAGGGGATCGCGGGCTGGAGCAAAGGGTGAAAGCAGGACGTAAGCCGGGTTCTGTTCTCCCGCCGCAAGCCCGGAGGCCAGGGGCGGGGGGTGATCATCTGTCTGGGACCGCCGTTACCGGCGGCCTCGAGCGGCGCACTTGAAGCGGGACGGGTGTCATGGCCAACCGTTGTCCCTTGGCCTTGCTCCCAGCCGGGGTTTACCGAGCCAGCACCTCTCGATGCTGCTGGTGCGCTCTTACCGCACCCTTGCACCCTTGCCTGATCAGGGGGCGAGCCCCCTGCCATCGGCGGTGTGTTTCTGTGGCACTGTCCTCACGGTCACCCGCACTGGGCGTTACCCAGCAAGCCTGGCCATTGGGGAGCCCGGACTTTCCTCAACCAGGCGCTGGGGCTCCTCCGCAGAAGGACCCCAGCCCTGATCGCGATCACCTCGCCTGCTTTCACATCCCATAATGCCCCTGCGGACGTCTTGCGGGATGGTCGCGGGGGGCTGTAGCTCAGCCGGATAGAGCGACGGTTTCCTAAACCGTAGGTCGTGGGTTCGAGTCCCGCCAGCCCCGCTTCTGGTCCCAGCCGCTGCGCTTTCTGCGTTGCTGGTAGTGAGCGCTACGGGTGGTGGTCTACCCATTTCGGCCACCGGGGCTAGCGTGGTTCCAGTCGTCTGACCGCGATGACCCAGCTTCACGATCTGCGTCTGCGGCTGCTGGTGCAGCAGGAGAGCGAGCGCATCGCTGACAGCCAGCCCGATGAGCTCGACCTTTCGGTGGTGCAGGCCCGCTGCCTCTGCTGGCTGGCCCTGCTGGCGGAAGCCCATGAAGAGCAGGCCACCGACGCCGAGCGTCGCGGCGACACCGAGCAGGCCATGGGCTGGTTTGCCGATTCCATGCGCCTGCGCGATGTGATCCATGTGGTCACCTCGATCGAGATCCCCCTGCCGGCCGCCAGCGGCGAGATCGACGAATTGGGCGACGACCAACGCGACCCAGGCCCCCTGGCGGCGTGAGTGTCATGATGGAATTTGACAACCCAAGGGAGTGCGGTGCCCGAAGAGCCCTGCCAATGCCCTGATTGCCAGCGTTTCTATCGGGAACACGACCGATTGATCCGTGAAAACCCCACCCTGCGCCAGCAGCAGGAGCTGAATTGGGCTGCGCTGCAGTCGTTTCGCACCCTGGCTGGACGGGTGATGGAGGAACTGCAGAAGCAACAGGAGGCGGCCGAGTCCGCCGCCCAGTCCGCTCCTGCCGCCCAGGCAGCCGGAGCTGGGGCCGATCAGGCCGGAGATCAGGCTGGCGAGCCCGATGCGTTCCAGCAGGCCATGGCCGATCTGGAGAACATCAACGCCCACCTGTTCTCGATTGAGGCGCTGATGGAGCGCATCTTCGATGTGCGCGTGCCCGAGGAGGTGGAGCAGAAGTTCCGAGAGGTGGCCGGCGAGCTGGCCCCCGACCCCCTCAATGCCGACCGCCTGCGGCTCAATCGCCTGCTGCACCAAACCCCGGACCTACCGGGTTAGGCCTTCGGGTTCGTCCATCTCACAGGTGATGGTCACAGGGAAGCTCTCGGCCCGCCAGATCCGTTCGGCGTAGTCGCGGATCGAGCGGTCGGAGGAGAAGAAGCCGCTGCGGGCTGAATTGAGCAGCGACATCCGGTTCCAGCGGCCTCGGTCGGCCCAGGCACGATCCACGTCGGCCTGGGCCTGCAGATAGGCGTTGAAATCGGCCAGCACGAAGAAGGGATCCCGGCCGGTGAGGTTCTGCAGCAGGGGCCGGAACAGGTCGCCGTCGCCATTGCTGAAGTGGCCCTGCTCCACCAGCCGCAGGATCTCAGCGAGCTCCGGCATGCTGCCGATCAGCTCCCAGGGGCGGTAGCCACTGTTGTGCAGGCTGGAGATCTCCTCTGCGGTTTTGCCGAACAGGAAGAAGTTGTCGGCGCCCACCTGCTCGCGGATCTCCACATTGGCGCCATCCAGGGTGCCGATGGTGAGGGCGCCATTCATGGCGAACTTCATGTTGCCGGTGCCGGAGGCTTCCTTGCCGGCGGTGGAGATCTGCTCGGAGAGATCGGAGGCGGGGTAGACCCGCTCGCCCAGCTTGACGTTGTAGTCGGCCAGGAAGATCACCCGCAGGCGGCCCTCCATGTCGGGATCGGCGTTGATCGTTTCGGCGATGCCGTTGATGAAGCGAATGATCAGCTTGGCCATGTAATAGCCGGGCGCTGCCTTGCCGCCGAAGATGACGGTGCGGGGTGCCATGCCGTCGGCCTGGCCGTTCTTGATCCGCAGGTATTGGGCGATCACCTGCAGGGCGTTGAGGTGCTGGCGCTTGTATTCGTGGATGCGCTTCACCTGCACGTCAAACAGCGACGCCGGATCCACTAGCACGCCGGTGTGGCGGTGGATGTAATGGCTCAGCTGGCCCTTCACGGCCAGCTTGGTGGCCTGCCAGCGCTCCAGGAAGCTGCTGTCGTCCACAAACTGCTCCAGCTTGCACAGTTCATCGAGGTGATTGACCCAGCCCTCGCCGATCGATTCGTTCAGCAGGGCTGAGAGCTGGGGATTGGCCAGGGCCACCCAGCGCCGGGGGGTCACGCCGTTGGTGACGTTGGTGAACTTCTCCGGCCACAGGGCGGCGAACTCAGGGAACAGCTCGGTTTTGACCAGTTCGCTGTGCAGGGCCGCCACACCATTGACGTGGTGCGACGCCACGGTGGCCAAGTGGGCCATGCGCACCGCCTTGCCGCCCTCCTCGTCGATGATCGACACCTTGCGCAGGATCTGCTCGTTGCCCGGGTACTTGAGACGCACCTGCTGCAGGAAGCGGCGGTTGATCTCGTAGATCAGCTCCAAGTGCCGCGGCAGCAGGGAGCCGAACAGCCCCAGCCCCCACTTCTCCAGGGCCTCGGGCAACAGGGTGTGGTTGGTGTAGGCCACCGAACGGCTGGTGATGCTCCAGGCAACCTCCCAGTCGAGGTGTTTGTCGTCGAGCAGCAGGCGCATCAGCTCCGCCACGGCGATCGCCGGGTGGGTGTCGTTGAGCTGCACGGCCCAGTGGTCGGGGAATTCGGTGATCGGGATGCCGCGGGCATCAAGATTGCGGATCATGTCCTGCAGGGAGCAGCTCACGAAGAAGTGCTGCTGCTTGAGGCGCAGGCGGCGGCCCTCGTCGGTGCCGTCGTTGGGATAGAGCACCTTGGAGAGGGTCTCCGAACCCACTTTTTCCTCCACGGCGCCGTAGTAATCGCCGATGTTGAAGGCGTAGAAGTCGAAGGATTCGGTGGCGTCCGCGCGCCAGAGGCGCAGCCGGTCGCAGGTGTTGACCCGGTAGCCCAGCACCGGCACGTCGTGGGGGATGCCGATGGCGTGCTCCTCAGGAATCCAGCGCACCCGGTAGGTGCCGTGCTCATCGCGGTAGCTCTCGGTGCGGCCACCGAAGCCCACGAAGCAGGCCTGGTCGGGGTGGGGCAGCTCCCAGGGCCAGCCGCTCTTGAGCCACTTGTCGGTGATTTCCACCTGCCAGCCGTCGCGGATCAGCTGGTCGAAGATGCCGAACTCGTAGCGGATGCCGTAGCCGGTGGCGGGGATCTCCAGCGAGGCCAGCGATTCGAGGAAACAGGCCGCCAGCCGCCCCAGTCCGCCGTTGCCCAGGCCCGGCTCCTCCTCCACGTCGAGGATCTCGTTGATGTCGTTGATGCCGAAGCGGCGCAGCGCCTCCGCCGCCTCCTGCTGGATGCCCAGCATCAGCAGGTTGTTGCCCAGTTGCGGCCCGATCAGGAATTCGGCCGAGAGGTAGGCCACCACCCGCGTGGGTGTGGCGCTCAGGGCTTCAATGCCGGCCAGGTAACGGGTCATCAGCCGATCGCGCACGGCGTAGCTGAGGGCCATGTAGAGGTCGTGGAGGCTGGCCGTGGGGGCGAGTTTGCCGAGCGTGTAGAAGAGGTGCTCGGTCATGCCGTCGAACACGTCGTCAGCGCCGAGCCCGCTGCGATCGGAGTCCGCGTAGCAGCCTGGGGTGGGCAGGTGCAGGTTGCTGGGTTGAAGGTCGCTCATACGAGCAATCCTCCGTCATGGGCCGGGGCACGGCCTGCAGACCACCGCCAGTTCGTCACGTCGTCGGCATCCATGCCGTGCAGGTGGGCGTAGGCACGGTTGGCCAGGATCGCCTCCTTCATCCGCTCCTTGACGTGGGCGGCTCGCGATCCCAATCGTGGCACCCGGTCGATCACATCGATCACCAGGTTGAAGCGGTCGATCTGGTTGTTCATCGCCAGCTCAAGCGGGGTGTTGATGTTGCCTTTCTCCTTGTAGCCGCGCACGTGGAAGTTGGGGTGGTTGGTGCGGTGGTAGGTGAGCCGGTGAATCAGCCACGGGTAACCGTGGAAATTGAAGATCACCGGCCGATCGGTGGTGAACAGGCTGTCGAAGTCGCGGTCGCTCAGCCCGTGGGGGTGTTCGTTGGGGGTGGTGAGGGAAAACAGCTTCACCACGTTGAGCACGCGGATCTTGAGCGAGGGGATTTCGCGGCGCAGGATCTCCACGGCCGCCAGCGTTTCCTTGGTGGGGACGTCCCCGGCGCAGGCCATCACCAGATCGGGCTCATCCGGTTCGGTGCCGCAGTCGTCGTTGCTGGCCCAGCTCCACAGGCCGATGCCCTTGGCCACATGGGCGCGCGCCTGGGCGAGGTTGAGGTACTGGAGGTGGCTCTGCTTGTCGGAAACGATGATGTTGCACACGTTGGTTTCCAGCAGCGCTTCTTCGGCCACCGCCAGCAGGCAGTTGGCATCGGCGGGTAGGTAGACGCGCACCACCTCTCCGCTCTTGTTGCCAGCCAGGTCGATGAAGCCCGGGTCCTGGTGGGTGAAGCCGTTGTGGTCCTGGCGCCACACGGTGGAGCTGATCAGGCAGTTCCAGGCGGAGATCGGGGCCCGCCAGGGGGCGTGATGGATGCAGCTCTCCAGCCACTTGGCGTGCTGGTTGAACATCGAGGCGATCACATGGGCGAAGGCCTCGTAGGTGTGGAAAAAGCCGTGCCTACCGGTGAGGACGTACCCCTCCATCATTCCCACCAGGGTGTGCTCGGAGAGCATCTCCACCACCCGACCGCTGCGGCTCAGCTCACTGCCGCCCGCGCCATTGACGCCGGCGTCTTCAGGCAGCAGCTCTTCCATCCACACTTTTTTGCTGCGCTCGTAGATCGCCTGCAGGCGATTGGAGGCGGTTTCATCCGGCCCGAACACCCGCACTGAATCAGGGTTGAGCTCAATGGCATCGCGCAGCAGCTCCCCCAGTGGGGCAGTGTTCTCATGCTCCACCTGACCTGGAGCATTGAGGGCGACGGCGTAGCGCTCGATCGCCGGCAGGCGCAGCTTGCGGCGCAGCAGCCCGCCATTGGCATGGGGGTTGGAGCCCATGCGGCGGCGGCCCGTGGGGGAGAGGGCCTGAAGCTCCGGCCGCAGCCGCCCCTGGTCGTCAAAGAGCTCCCAGGGGCGGTAGCTCTTAAGCCAGGCTTCCAGCATGTGCAGCTGCTCAGGATCGCCCTTGGGGTTGGGCAGGGGCACCTGGTGGGCGCGCCAGAAGTTCTCGAGCTTCTTGTCGCCCAGGGCCGCAGGGCCGGTCCAGCCCTTGGGCGAGCGCAGCACAATCATCGGCCAGACGGGGCGGCTGACGCGGGTGGGATCACTGCTGCGGCGTGCCTCCGCCTGGATGGCGACGATGCGGTCCGCGGCGCCGTCCATCGCGGCGGCCATGGCAGCGTGCATGGCCATCGGCTCGCTGCCTTCCACAAACAACGGCTCCCAGCCGTAGCCCCGCATCAGGCTGGCGAGCTCCTCTTTGGGGATGCGCGCCAGCAGGGTGGGGTTGGCGATTTTGTAGCCATTGAGATGCAGCACCGGCAGCACCGCCCCGTCGCTCATCGGGTTGAGAAACTTGTTGATGTGCCAGCTGGTGGCCAGCGGACCGGTTTCCGCCTCGCCATCGCCGACGCAGGCCAGGGCAATCAGTGAGGGGTTGTCGAACACGGCCCCACAGGCGTGGGAGAGCACATAGCCGAGCTCGCCGCCCTCATGGATCGAGCCGGGTGTTTCCGGGGTGCAATGGCTGCCGATTTGGCCAGGGAAGGAGAACTGCTTGAGGAACCGCCCCATCCCGGCGGCATCCTGGGATTTGTTGGGATAAATCTCGCTGTAGGAGCCGTCCAGGTAGGTCGGTGCCAGCACGCCCGGGGCCCCGTGGCCTGGGCCAGACAGGTAGATCATGTCGAGATCGCGCTCGCGGATCAGCCGGTTGGCATGGGCCCAGATGAACGCCTGACCCGGGGAGGATCCCCAGTGACCTAGCAGGCGGTTCTTGATGTGCTCGGGCCGCAGCGGTTCGGCCAGCAGCGGGTTGTCCTGCAGGTAGATCATCCCCACCGCCAGGAAGTTGGCGGCTCGCCACCAGGCATCCAGGTGTTGCAGCTGCTCCGAGGTCAGGTCTTCAGCCATGGCGTTTGCATGAATCCTGGATTCAGACCGTAGCGATGGCTGCCACAGCCGAACCGCCCGCCCGGATAGAGATCTGCTTGCGAACACGTTGAGCCTGGCCGCTTTAAGGTCGGCGCCTCAACGGCCCTGCCAAGCGCTCTCAGCCTCCATGGTGTTGCCAGCCCTGTTGCTTGAAATCGGTAGTCATCAGGCGGAGGTGGCCGAAACCCTGATTTCGGTTGGGGAATTCCTGGTGATCTTTGTGGCGGCTCGCTTCCTGGCCGAGCTGATGGTGCGGGTTCAGCTGCCCACGATCCTGGGTGAGCTGGTGGCGGGTGTCCTGATCGGGGTGTCCGGTCTGCACCTGATCGTGCCGCCCGACACCCAGGTTCAGCTCAGCAGCTGGGGGCTGGGGTTGCTCAGCTCCCTAGCCGATATTTCGCCAGAAACGGTGCAGGCGATCTACGCCGAAACCTTCCCCAACCTGGAGGCGGTCTCCCAGATCGGCCTGTTTGCCCTGCTGTTTCTCACCGGCCTGGAGAGCGAGCTCGACGAGCTGGTGGCGGTGGGTGCCCAGGCCACCACCGTGGCGGTGACCGGCGTGGTGCTTCCCTTTGCCCTCGGCACCGGCGGCCTCTATTACCTCTTCCATGTGCCGCTGATTCCGTCGATCTTTGCCGGGGCGGCGATGACCGCCACCAGCATCGGCATCACAGCGAGTGTGTTCGGCGAGCTGAAGTTTCTGCGCACCCGCGAAGGCCAGACCGTGATCGGTGCCGCCGTGCTCGACGACATCCTCGGCATCGTGATCCTGGCGGTGGTGGTGAGCCTGGCTGGAGGCGAGGGCTTCAGCCTGGGGCCGATTCTCAAGTTGGTGGCGGCGGCCGGGGTGTTTGTGGCGGCGGCCCTGTTCCTGAGCCGCACCGCCGCGCCTGCTTTCGACTGGGTGCTCGATCAGCTCAAGGCCCCCGGAGAGGTGGTCGTGGCGGCCTTTGTGGTGCTGTCGTTGTGCTGCTTTGTGGCCCAGGCCATTGGCCTGGAGGCGGCCCTGGGGGCCTTTGCGGCCGGATTGATCCTGAGTGGCTCCAAGCACACCCATGCCATCCAGGACACGGTCAAACCGCTGGTGGCGCTGTTTGCCACGATCTTCTTCGTGCTGATCGGTACGGGGATGGACCTGTCGGTGCTCAATCCGCTGGACCCTGCCAACCGGGAGGGCCTGGTGGTGGCGGCGTTCCTGCTCACCGTTGCCATCGTCGGCAAGGTGGCCGCCGGTTGGAGCTACGTCAGCAAGGAGAAGACCAACCGGCTTGTGGTGGGTCTGGGGATGATGCCCCGCGGTGAAGTGGGCCTGATTTTCCTGGGGCTCGGCACCCAGGCCGGTTTGCTGACCAAACCCCTGGAGGCCGCCATCCTGCTGATGGTGATTGGCACCACCTTCCTGGCGCCAATCCTGCTCAGAGTGGTGCTGGGTGGCAGTGCTGGAGGCCCCGATCTTGACCCGCTTGCCGAAATCCCCACCTGAGTTGCCCTTGAGGCCCCCCGCCAACCCGCTGCGGCGCTGGGGGCTGAGCTGGGGCGGCTGGCTCGACAACCGCCATGGCGAATGGTGGCTGCTGGCTCAGTTGGTGCTGATCGCCGCGCATCTGCTACCCCCCTGGCCGGCCCCGGGCGCCTGGGGCTATGCCTGGCCCCTGCCGCTGGCGTTCGGCGGAGCCGTGCTGTTTGTGGTGGGGTTGGTGTTGGCGGCCCAGGCGTTCTGGGGGCTCGGAGCCAGCCTCACACCCCTGCCCGATCCGATCCCAGGGGCCCCTTTGGTGAGCAGCGGTGCCTACGGCCGCTGTCGTCATCCCCTCTATCAAGCCGTGCTGCTGTGTTCGCTGGGGGTGACCCTGGCCCTCGGCAGCCTGTTGCATCTGGCCTTGCTGCTGGGCCTGGCGGCGGTGCTGGGCGGCAAGGCGCGGCGGGAGGAGCGGGCACTGGCCGCCGTGCACCCCGAGTACGTCGCCTACCGCGCCTGCACGCCGGCAATCATTCCCCGCCTTCCCTGGCTCGACTGGCGAGTGCTGTGAACAGCCCCCAGCCGGCGGCGATCAGGCCGAGGCTGCTGGCCCAGTCGGGGCCGAGGGCCCAGCTCAGGGCGAGGTCGGCCAGCACCCCGATGGCCAGGGCCAGCAGCAGGCTGCTGACCACAAGCGCCACCTGCTGAGCTGCTGCGGGCAGGGGACCTGCCGCCAGCGCCTCCTCCAGGCGTGCGAGGGGACCGCTCAACGGCAGATAGAGCGCCAGGGCCCAGAGGGCGATCCCCGGCAGGAAGGGGCTCCAGTCGGGGCTGGTGAGGGGCAATGGCGCGCCGCGGTTCTCCCTAGCATCAACCACCCTGGCGCCGTGCATGGTGGCTTCTGTGTCGAATCCGCAGCCCTGGAGCTACGCCGGCCATCCCGTGCATGCCGTGACGGCGGCCCCAGCCCAGCCCGAAGGGCCGGCGATCCTGCTGGTGCACGGCTTCGGCGCCTCCACCGACCACTGGCGCTACAACATTCCCGTGCTGGCCGAGCGCCACGAGGTGCACGCCATCGACCTGCTGGGCTTCGGCCGCAGCGCCAAGCCCGCCGCGCTGGCCTATGGCGGCGCCCTGTGGCGCGACCAGCTGGCCGCCTACGTGAGCGAGCGCATCGGCCGGCCCACGGTGCTGGTGGGCAATTCGCTCGGCGGCTTCTCGGCGTTGGCCGCCGGGGTGGCCCTCGGCAGTCAGGCCGCTGGGGTGGCGCTGCTCAATGCCGCTGGCCCGTTCAGCGATGAGCAGGCGCCGCCCAAGGGCTGGGGCGCGATCGCCCGCCAGACGATCGGGGGCGCCTTGCTGAAGAGCCCGGTGCTGCAGCGGCTGCTGTTTGAAAACCTGCGCCGGCCCGCCACGATCCGCCGCACCCTCAATCAGGTGTACATCGACAAGACCAACGTCGATGACGCGCTGGTGGAGGCGATCCGCCGGCCCTCTCTGGATCCGGGCGCCTTTGGCGTGTTCCGCACCGTGTTCGACATTCCCCGCGGCCAGCCCCTCGATGAGCTGTTCGCCCAGCTGGGTTGCCCGCTGCTGCTGCTCTGGGGCATCCGCGATCCCTGGATCAACGCCGTAGGCCGCCGCGCCGCCTTCCAACGCCATGCACCGGCTGCCACCAGCGAGGTGGTGCTGGACGCGGGCCACTGCCCCCACGATGAGGTGCCTGGGCTGGTGAATGCGGCCCTGCTGGAGTGGATGGACGGCCTCAGTGCGGCGGCGGCTGCACCCCCGGCAGCCGACCTCGCGCCAGTAGCTGCTTCGGGTCGAACTGGCGCTTGATCGCCTCGATCATCGGCCGGGATGGGGCATCCAGCCAGGCTGGGAGCTGGGCCCCAGCCGGTTGACGCAGCACGGTGAGATAGCCGCCCCAGCCCAGGCAGCTCCGCCGCAGCGCCTCCACTCGGTAGGCCGGCAGTTGGTCTGCCGCTGCCCAGGCGAAGCCGATCCCGCTGCCGGCACTGAGGCACACCGGCAGGCCGGTCAGAGCGGCTTCAGCCAGCAGGACGGGCGCCTGGCTGGGGCGCACGGCCAGGCGCAGTAACCAGTCGCAGGCCTCGGGTCCCGGGCCACGGCTTTCGGCCACGCGGGCATCGAGGTCGGCCGGCTCCATCGGCAGGGCGGCGATGCCAAAGGGGGTGGCTTTGGCGGCGATGCAGGTGATCTGCTCGTCGAGGGTGCGGGCGTTGATGCTGGCGAGGCTGATCAGCAGTCCGGTGTCGCCCCCAGGGGCGGGGCCGGCGCGCCACCAGTCGATTCGCTCCGGGCTGAGGCTTGAGCTCAGCAGCCAGCCACTCAGCTGCCCCAGGGCCTCCAGCGGGCCACTGAGCCACAGGCCCCGCCGCTGGGGCGGCAGCGGCAGGGTGCGCAGGGTGACGCTGGTGATCAGGCCCAGCGCGCCCCAGCTGCCGGTGAAAAGGCGCATCAGGTCGTAGCCGGCCACATTTTTCACCACCTTGCCGCCCGCCCGGGCGCGGGTGCCGTCGGCGCGGATCACCTCGATGCCAATCAGCTGGTCGCGCACGCCCAGGTAACGCTGACGCAGGCCACCGGCCAAGCCTCGCGCCACCAGGCCGCCGAGGCTGCCGCTGGCGTCACCGGCGGGCCCGCTGCCCCAGGGCCAGTCGAGGGCCAGCCACTGCCTGTGGTGGGCTAGCTCGGCCTGCACCTCCACCAGTGGTGTGCCGGCCTGGGCCGTCACGGTGAAATCGCCAGGGCTGTGCTCGACGATGCCGCGCAGCCGGCCGCAGCTCACGGTTGTGCTGCCGGCGGCCACCGGCGGCCCCCAGCTGAGGCGGCTGCCCAGTCCGGCGGGTTGCCATGGGGTGGCCTGCCGGTGCAGCGCTCGCACCAGCTCCTGCAGCTCGCTGGACTCCGGAGTGATCACGGCACGATGGTGCCATGGCCGCTCCCACCAAAATCATCGTCATTGACGATGACCCCACTGGCTCCCAGACCGTGCACAGCTGTCCGCTGCTGCTGCGCTGGGACCCAGCCACCCTGGCGGCGGGGCTGAAGCACCCGTCGCCGCTGCTGTTTCTGCTGGCCAACACCCGGGGCCTGGCGCCCCAGCCGGCCGCCGATCGGGTGCGCGAAATCTGCCGGGCCCTGGCGGTGGCTCTGCCCGCTGCCGGCATCGCGCGTTGGTGGCTGGTGAGCCGCGGCGATTCCACTCTGCGGGGCCATTTCCCCCTGGAGGTGGACGTGATCGCTGCTGAGCTGGGTCCGTTCGCCGCCACCCTGCTGATCCCGGCATTTCTGGATGGGGGGCGCACCACGGTGGGCGGGGTGCACCTCCTGAATGGCCAGCCCGTGCATGAAACGCCCTTCGCCAGGGATGGCTTGTTCGGCTATGGCAGCAGCGACCTGCCGGCCTGGGTGGAGGAGAAGAGCGGCGGCCGCATCCCCGCTGCGGACGTGCTCCGCCTCGAAGGCGCCGAGCTGGATCGGGCTGCTCAGGATGGGGGCCACGACCTGGCCCAGTGGCTGGACGGGCTGGAGAACCAGCCCGTGGTGGCCGTGGATGGGGAGCGGCCTGGGCAGCTGGCGGCCCTGGCCGGGGCCGTGTGCGCCGCGTCCAGGGCCGTGCTGTCCCAGTCGGCGGCGAGCTGGATCCAGGCTTTGGCGGCCCTGCCGCCTCAGCCCCGCGATGCGGCTGGTTTGGCGGGGTTGCGGCGCCGCGATCGCGATGGTGCGCCGCTGCCGGGTTTGGTGCTGGTGGGCTCCCACGTGCCCCTGGCTGATGCCCAGCTGGCTGCCCTGCTGGTGGAGCCGGTTTGCGGGCTGGTGGAGCTGGATGTGGCCAAAGTCCAGCGGGTGCTCGAGGGGCCGGCACCCGCGGAGCTGCTGGCTTCGCTGGAGCGGAGCTGGCTGGCGCAGCTGCAGGCCGTGCTGGCGGCGGGGCAGACGCCGGTGCTGGCCACCAGTCGCGGGGAGCTCGTGTGTGCTTCGCCTCAGGAGCGGCGCCGGCTTGGGGAGGCCCTGGCGGGGCTGATGGCGCGGTTGGCGGCGGCCCTCGCCCCCCGGCTTGGCTACGTGATCAGCAAGGGCGGCATCACCAGCCACACCCTGCTGGCCGATGGCCTTGCCTTAGCGGCGGTGGAGTTGCAGGGCCAGCTGCTGCCGGGGCTGTCGCTGGTGCTGACGCCCGCGGATGGGCCGGTGCCGGGGCTACCCGTGCTCACCTTTCCCGGCAACCTGGGCGAAGCGGACACCCTGCGGCAGGCCTGGTGCTGGATGGAGGGGCAGGGCTCAACTTCCTGCTTGGGAGACGCGGATTAGCCGGGAGGCTGCGTAGCCCAGGGCCACCAGCACCAGGGCAGCCAGGCTGTCGACCCAGTCGCCCAGGGCCGTGCCGACCAGATAGGCCAGCGACACCGCGGCGACCAGCAGGGGGGTGAGGGGGTAACCCCAGGTGCGGAAGGGGCGGGGCAGGTTGGGCTCCTGGCGGCGCAGGGCCAGCAGCGCGGCGATGCCCGCCAGCGGCAGGCTCACGTAGAGCACGGCACCCATGGCCAGGAGCCGCTCGAACGAGCCGGCCAGCACCAGGGCCGCCGCCGCCGTGCTGGTGATCAGCAGGGCAACGGCCGGGGTGCCGCCCCCGTTCACCGCCGCCACAGCGCTGGGCAGCAGGCCATCACGGCTGAGGCCAAACAAAATCCGTGGCGCGGCCATCACCACGGTGTTGATCAGGCCCAGCAGCGACACAAGCGCGATGGCTGTGATCAGCACTGCCCCCAGCGGGCCGGCCAGGGCCAGGGCCGCGGCTGCGGCCGGCAGGCTGGAGTTGGCCAGCTGGGCGATCGGCAGCACGTGCAGCAGGGCCAGGTTGATCAGCAGGTACAGCACGAGCACCGCCAGCACCCCGCCGATCAGGGAGCGGGGCAGATCACGCCCCGGTTCGCTGAATTCCTCGGCGAAATAGACCGGGCTGGCCCAGCCGTCGTAGGTGGTGATCACCGCCTGCAGGGCCAGCACCACGGCCAGGCTGAGGTTTCGCCAGCCCAGCGTCGTCATGGGTTCAGGGGTTGGGGGCGCGATGGGGGCCGCGGTGGGGATGGACAGCAGAAAGCAGGCCGCCACCAGGGCCAGGAAGGCCACCGCCTTGGCCAGGCTGAGCAGCTCCTGGCTGGTGCTGCCGGCCCGCAGGCCCCGCAGCTGGATCAGGCTGAACAGGTCGATCGCCAGCAGGGCCAGGCCCTTGCTGATGCTGCCCTCCAGTGGCATCCCTGCCGGCAGCAGATCCGCCGGTAGGAGGGCCAGGCCGTAGTCGCCCACGGTGGTGGCCACCCAGGCCAGGCCGATGCAGTGGGCCAGCCAGTCGGTCCAGCCCACCAGGAAGCCCACCTGCCGGCCGAAGGCCCGCTCCGCGTACACATACCAACCGCCGGCCTGAGGGAGCGCTGCCGCCAGCTCGGCGATGCACACCGCCCCCAGCAGGGCATAGACCCCTCCGGCCAGCCACACCGCCAGCACCAGGGCCGGGCTGGGCAGCTGGGCCGCCACCAGGCCAGGGGTGCGCAGGATGCCTGCCCCGATCGTGCCGCCCACGGCGCCGGCCAAGCCGAAGCCCAGGCCCAGGACGTCCAGCAGCCGGCCTGGGGCTGGCTGGCTCATCGGTGTTGGCTCAGGCACGCCCCGCCCGCCAGCTGCGCTGCAGCAGCTCGATCGGGTGCAGCACAGGCTGCGGGAAGTCGCCCTCGCCCAGGTGGCGGCGCAGTTGCAGGCTGCAGCCGATGTTGGCGCTGGCCACGAGCTCGGCGCCGGTGCCGGCCAGGTCGGCCGCCTTGATCCGGCCCAGCTCAGCGGCTTCCTCGGGCTGCACCAGGTTGTAGATGCCGGCACTGCCGCAGCACACCCCGGCCTCCATCGCCTCCCGCAGCTGGATGTGGGGGATGGCGGCCAGCAGCTGCCGCGGCTGCTCGCGGATGCCCTGGCCGTGCAGCATGTGGCAGGCGTCGTGGAATGCGATCTGCAGGGGGCGCTCCGCGCTGGCGGGGGTGCCGTCGGGGTGGTTCAGGGGTGCCAGGTGTGCCCGGAACGTCTCGCTTAGCCCCAGCTCAGCCAGGAATTGCTGGATGTCGGCCACCTGGCCGGCGAAGCCCGCTGCCGTGGGACTCTCCAGGATCGCGCCGTAGGCCTTGAGGGTGTGGCCGCAGCCGGAGGCCGCCACCAGCACCGCATCCAGAGGGCCCACGCCGGCGAAGCTCGCCATCAGGTCGGTGGCCAGCTCGCGTGTTTGCGCCAGTTCTCCCTGGTGGTGGGTGGCGGCGCCGCAGCAGCCCTGGCTCGGCGGGATCACAACCTCGATGCCGTTGGCGCTGAGTACCTCCACCGCCGCCTCGTTCACAGCTGGATCAAACAGGCGCTGGACGCAGCCCAGCACCAGCCCCACCCGGGCGCGGCGTTCGCCCTGGGCCGGCACCACCTGGGGGAACGCCTCGCGGAAGGCCTCCGGCGCCAGCGGTGGCAGCAGTTGTTCCATCGCCTCCAGCTGGGGCCCGAGCAGCCGCAGAAGGCCACTGCGGCGCGCCAGGGCTTGCAACGGCGTGCCGGCGTAGGCCCGCAAGGGCGTGAGCGCCGCCCGCAGGCGGTTGGGGTAGGGCAGCAGGGCAAACAGCAGTTTGCGGAAGGCGCGCTCAACCGGCGTGCGCAGCTCCGGCGCATTGAGCTTGGGGCGGGTGGCTTCGATCAGCTGGTCGTAGCGCACCCCCGAGGGGCAAGCCGTGACACAGGCCAGGCAGCCCAGGCAGCTGTCGAAGTGCTTGGCCACGGTGGCATCGAGCTGCAGCTCTCCGGCTTCGATGGCCTTGAGGGCATGGATGCGCCCGCGGGGCGAATCCATTTCCGTGCCCAGCACCCGGTAGCTGGCGCAGGTGGGCAGGCAGAAGCCGCAGTGCACGCAGGGGTCGGTGTTCATCCCCCGAAGTGCTGGATCACGGCGTCGGCGAAGCCGCTGCAGCTCACCGGCTCCACGGGGGGCTCCATCAGGCGGGCCAGGTCGTAGGTGACCTCCTGGTTGGCGATGGCGGCGCTGAGGCCGGCGGTGATCAGGTCGGCCGCTTCCTGCCAGCCCATGAACTCCAGCATCATCACGCCGCTGAGGATCACCGAGCCGGGGTTGATGCGGTCGAGGCCGGCGTGCTTGGGCGCGGTGCCATGGGTGGCCTCGAAGATGGCGGCGTTGTCGCCGATGTTGGCGCCGGGGGCCATGCCCAGGCCGCCCACCACGGCGGCGGCGGCATCGGAGATGTAGTCGCCGTTGAGGTTGAGGGTGGCCAGGATCGAGTAGTCGGCCGGGCGGGTCTGGATCTGCTGGAAGATGCTGTCGGCGATGCGGTCGTCGACCAGCACCATCGCCTTCCACTGGCCGTTGCCGTGGGAGGCGCCGATGGCGTCGATCACGCCCTGCACTTCGGCATCAATGGCGGCCTTCTTCTCGGGTGTGAGGCTGTCGTAGCCGGGCTCGACCATCCGGGCGTTGGCTTCGATGCTCAGGCCGGGGTTGCGGTCGGCGTTGTCGAGGATCCAGCTCTCCCGCTCGGTCACGCACACGCTTCGGAACTCCGTGGTGGCCAGCTCGTAGCCCCAGTCGCGGAAGGCGCCTTCGGTGAATTTCATGATGTTGCCCTTGTGCACCAGGGTGACGTGGCGCTTGTCGCCCTCGAGGCGCAGGGCGTGCTGAATCGCCTTGCGGATGTGGCGCTGGCTGCCGTGCTTGCTCACCGGCTTGATGCCGATGCCGGCGCCGGCGGGGATCTTGCGTTTGCCGAGCTTGCCGTTGGCCGGGATCACCACCTCATTGAGGTGCTGGATCAGCTCCAGACAGACGGGGTCGTTGGCCTCCCATTCGATCCCCATGTAGATGTCTTCGGTGTTTTCCCGATAGACGATCACGTCGAGGTCCTGGGGCCGTTTGTGGGGGCTGGGGGTGCCTTCGTAGTAGCGGCAGGGGCGCACGCAGCAATACAGATCGAAGATCTGGCGCAGGGCCACGTTCAGCGAACGGATGCCGCCGCCGATCGGCGTGGTGAGCGGGCCCTTGATCGCCACGCCGTAGGTGCGGATCGCCTCGAGGGTGTCCTCGGGCAGGTATTGATAGGTGCCGTAGAGGTCGCAGGCCTCATCACCGGCGTACACCTTGAACCACTCGATCCGGCGCTCACCGCCGTAGGCCTTGGCCACGGCCGCATCCAACACCTTCTGGGTGGCGGGCCAGATGTCTACGCCGGTGCCATCGCCGCGGATGAAAGGGATGATCGGGTCGTTGGGCACCACCGGCTGGCCGTTCTCGAAGCGGATGGCCGTTCCCTGGGCCGGGGCTGTGAGCTTTTCGAAGCTGGCGGCGGGGCTGGTGGCCATGGGCTTGTGCTGACCGGGGGCGGCGCGATCGGTGTGGCGAGCCTAGGTTTTGGGCATGCAGCGGTTCTGCTCAGGGGAAACGGCATGAATGCCGCCGACCAGGTTCGATCGTTGGCCCAGGCCCAGGCGATCGCCTCGGTGGCGGCCCTGTTCCGGGCTCACTTCCCTGATGCCCGAGCCAATCTCACCCCCTGGCGCGACGACCCCCTCACCCGTGCCTTCGCCGAGCAGGACAGCCTGGATCTCTCCTTTCATCTGCCCGGTTGGAGCCCCCGCAGCCAGTGCCGCTCGTTTCTGGTGCAGTTGCGGCTCCAGCAGCCCCCGGGCTTGGTGGGGGGCTCAAGCTCGCTGGCGGGCTCAACCAGTGGCGAGCGGCCGCGGCTGCTGGGGGTGACGGTGCGGGGGCTCACTTATGAGAGTGAGCGCTGGCGTCTGGCCACCGTGGGTGACTGGCAGCCCACCGGCAGCCATCTGCCCCAGGCCGCGGTGGCGCAGAAATTGCAACAGTTCTGCCGGGAGTTGTTCGACCTGTTTGCCGACTCCACCGCTGCCGGGCACTCCGAGGCGGCTTGAGCGCGCTTGCAGGCACGGGTGGCCCCATCGCTGTCGCTCTGGTCGTGCCGTTGTGAAACGCCGTGTTGAACAGGTGTCGAACGGCTCGCGAACGAACCTCCCCCCTGGGCAGCACGCGCCCGGCGAGCTGGCGGCGTAACCCTTCGCAACCTTGTTGCTCGCCTGGGCAAAGGCCCCGCCTAACCTGACTCCTCGCCCGTGCAGCGCCCCCGACTGATGGCTGTCGCCCTTGCTTCCCAACTGCGTGAAGGCACCAAAAAAGCCCACACGATGGCGGAGAACACCGGCTTCGTGAGCTGCTTCCTCAAGGGGGTGGTGGACAAGGCCAGCTACCGCACCTTGGTGGCCGACCTTTATTTCGTGTATTCGGCGATGGAGGAGGAGTTCGGCAAGCTCAAGGACCACCCGGTGGTGGGTCCGGTGGCTTTTGTCGAGCTCAACCGTCGCGAGAGCCTTGAGCAGGATCTGGCCTTCTATTTCGGCCCGGATTGGCGGAGTGCAGTCAAGCCCACCCCCGGGGCTCAGCAGTACGTCGAGCGCCTGCACCAGGTGGCGCGGGAGTGTCCGGAGCTGCTGGTGGGCCACCACTACACCCGCTACATCGGCGATCTCTCCGGCGGCCAGATCCTCAAGAACATCGCCCAGAAGGCGATGAACCTGGGTGAACACGACGGCCTGCGCTTCTACGAATTCGACGCGATCCCCGACGAGAAGGCCTTCAAGACCAACTACCGCGCCACCCTGGATGCCCTGCCGATCGATCAGGCCATGGCCGATCGCATTGTTGAGGAGGCGAACCACGCCTTCCACCTCAACATGACGATGTTCCAGGAGCTGGAGGGCAACCTGATCGCCGCCATCGGCAGGGTGTTGTTCGGCTTCCTCACCCGCCGCCAGCGCGCTGGCAGCACCGAGGCTGTCGCCGCCTGATCGCCCGTTGAGGCCCCTCCGCTTCCTGGTGCCCGGCACCACCGGCCGGTTCCGCTGCGGGGGGTTGCTGGTGGAGCAGCAGACAGCCCGGCTGTTGGCCGACCTGGTGCCGACCGAGCTCGTCACCTACCGGCAGCGAGAGGAGGGTCTGCCTTTCCTCAACGACTTGTTGCGGGCGGAGCCCCTGGGTGCCGCCGCCGCTAACCAGGCGCTTTGGATCGTGAGCTGGGGCTTCGATGTGCCCCGGCAGCTGCGGGCGTTGCGGGGCCGGCCGGCGGCCTATCACGCCCACAGCAGCGGCTATGGCTTTCGGCTGCCGCCCGGGGTGCCGGTGCTGGCGGTGAGCCGCAACACCTTGGGCTACTGGGGCCAGTGGGCCAGCCGCAATCCCCTGTTTCTGGTGCCCAATGCCATGGGGGCCAGCTGGATCGAGCGCGGTGATCGCCCTCACAACCTTGGTGCCCAGTCGGCGCCCGGTGGCCGCACGATCGATGTGCTGGTGCAGCGGCGCAAGTGCAGCGCCTACGTGCTGGAGCGGCTGGTGCCGGCCCTGCGGGCCCGGGGGCTGCGGGTGGAGGTGCAGGACGGCTGGGTGGAGGACCTGGTGGCTCTGTTCAACAGCGCCACGGTGGTGCTCTACGACTCCGCCGACCACTGGCGTTGCAGCGGTGTGAGCGAGGGGTTTGGCCTGCCGCCAGTCGAGGCGCTGGCCTGTGGCTGCGTGTTGTTCAGCAGCTTCAACCACGCCCTGGCCGACACGCTTGATCCCGGCGGCCTGGCCCATCAGATCGGCGCGGGCACCCTGGCTGCCGATGTGGAGAGGATCGCGGCGGCTGTGGCTGATCCCGCGGCCTGGCTGCCGCCGCTGCGTCAGTTGGAGGAGCTGCTGGAGGAGCTCAGCGAACCGCGGCTGCGGGAGCGCTGGCGCCAGGCCCTCATCGCCATCAATGCCCATCTCGATCGCCTGCTGGCGGGGGAACCGCCGCTGCGTGCTCCCTCCTTGGCGCGGCTGCGGCTGGAGCGCTGGCGGCAGCGGTTGGGCCAGCGGCTTCCCGCAGGACTGGCCCGCCGGCTTGCCTAGGGTCGGGCCCATGAGTGCTTTCCTCGCCGGCCTGAATGACGCCCAGCGCAAGGCGGTGGACCACCACACCGGCCCACTGTTGGTGGTGGCCGGCGCCGGCAGCGGCAAAACCCGGGCCCTCACCCACCGCATCGCCCACCTGATCGGCCACCACGGCGCCGATCCCGCCCATCTGCTCGCCGTCACCTTCACCAACAAAGCGGCCCGCGAGATGAAGGAGCGGCTGGAGCTGCTGCTGGCCCAGAAGTTGGCCCAGAGCCAGTTCGGTCAGCCGTGGAGCACCTTGCCGGCGGTGGAGCAGCGCCAGCTGCGCTCGCGCATCTACCGCGAGGTGATCAAGGAGCTGTGGATCGGCACCTTCCACGCCCTGTTCGCGCGGCTGCTGCGCTTCGACATCGACAAGTTCAAGGATCCCGAGGGGCTCAGCTGGACCCGCCAGTTCTCGATCTACGACGAGAACGACGTGCAGAGCCTGATCAAGGAGATCGTCACCCAGGAGCTGCAACTCGATCCCAAGCGCTTTGAGCCCAAGAAGGTGCGCTGGGCGATCAGCAACGCCAAGAACCAGGGCTGGATGCCTGAGCAGCTCGAAGCCGATGCCGGCGGCCAGCGGGGCCGGTTGATGGCGGAGACGTACCGGCGCTATCGCCGAGCTCTGGCCGCCAACAATGCCCTCGACTTCGACGATCTGTTGCTCTTGCCGGTGCAGCTGCTGCGCCAGAACGAGCAGATCCGCGACTACTGGCACCGGCGTTTCCGCCACGTGCTCGTTGACGAATACCAGGACACCAACCGCACCCAGTACGACCTGATCAAGCTGCTGGTGACCAACGGTCGCGATCCGGCCGCCTACGACGACTGGGACGGGCGCTCGGTGTTTGTGGTGGGCGACGCTGACCAGAGCATCTACAGCTTCCGCGCCGCTGACTTCACCATCCTGATGGGCTTTCAGGACGACTTCGGCGATGGCGCCGCCGCCGAAGCCACCAGCACGATGGTGAAGCTGGAGGAGAACTACCGCTCCACCGCCACGATCCTGGAGGCGGCCAACGCCCTGATCGCCCACAACTCCGAGCGCATCGACAAGGTGCTGCGGCCCACCCGCGGCGAAGGCGAGCTGATCTCCCTCACCCGCTGCGATGACGAGATCGCCGAGGCGGAAGCGGTGGTGCACCGCATGCGCATGCTGGAGGCTGCCCACCCCGATCTCAGCTGGGGCGACATGGCTGTGCTGTATCGCACCAATGCCCAGAGTCGGGCGATGGAGGAGTCGCTGGTGCGCTGGGGCATCCCCTACATCGTGGTGGGTGGGCTGCGCTTCTACGACCGGCGCGAGATCAAGGACGTGCTCGCCTACCTCAAGTTGCTGGTGAATCCGGCCGATACCGTCAGCCTGCTGCGGGTGCTCAACACCCCCAAGCGCGGCATCGGCAAAACCACGATCGAGCGGCTCACCGACGCCTCCAACCAGCTCGGCATTCCCCTTTGGGATGTGGTGAGCGATGCCGAGGCAGTGCGCTCCCTGGGGGGACGGTCGGCCAAGGGGCTGCTGCAGTTCTGCGAGCTGATCAATGGCCTGCAGGCCTGCGCCCAGGACATCGCCCCCTCCGAACTCGTGCAGCGGGTGATGGAGCAGAGCGGCTACGTGGCGGAGCTGATCGCCGATGGCACCGACGAAGCCGAAGATCGGCGCCGCAACCTCAACGAACTGGTGAACGCCGCCCTGCAATACCAGGAGGAAAACGAGGAGGGCTCCCTGGAGGATTTCCTGGCTTCGGCGGCCCTCGCCAGCGACGCCGATTCGAAAGATACCGAGCAGGACCGGGTGACGCTGATGACCCTGCACGCCAGCAAGGGCCTGGAGTTTCCGGTGGTGTTCCTGGTGGGCATGGAGCAGGGCCTGTTCCCCAGCTACCGCTCCCTCGACGATCCCGCCTCCCTGGAGGAGGAGCGGCGGCTCTGCTACGTGGGCATCACCCGTGCCAAGGAGCGCCTGTTTCTTTCCCATGCCAGCGAGCGGCGCCTGTGGGGTGGCATGCGCGAGCCGGCGGTGCCCTCGGTGTTTCTCTCGGAGCTGCCCGAGGAGCTGGTGCAGGGTTACATCCCTCGCAGCGGCGGCGCGGCGATCCGGCGTGAGCAGCGGCTGGATCGCCTCACCCGCGTGGATCGTGAGGAGAGCCGGCGGGTGGCCGGTGGTGGCGAGGCTGGTGCCCCCAGCAACTCGGTGCGCCGCCGCGGGGCGGCGGTGCCCGGCCGCAACTGGGCGGTGGGTGACCGACTGTGTCACGTGGCTTTCGGCGAGGGGCGGGTGACGCACCTGTTCGGTAGCGGCGAGAAGATCTCGCTGGCGGTGAAGTTCGAAGGAATGGGACCGAAGATCCTCGATCCCCGCCTGGCGCCGATTCAGCCGCTTGGCGAGCCCACCTGAGCCGCAGCGGGGGCGGCGCTGCTGCCGGAAAGTCGGCGGTCGTACTCTCTGATATCACGAAGACGTGATATCTTGAAATCGCTATAGCCATGTTCTGGTCCGTGCTCCCTGCGGGCCGTCGCTCTGCCGCCTTGCCGATGTCTTCTCCAGTGCCCGTCCCGGTGTTTGTGGGCTACGACCCCCATGAACGGGCGGCGGTGAATGTGCTGATCGATAGCCTTTACCAGCACAGCAGCCTGCCGCTGGCGATCACGCCAATCGTGGCCTCCCAGTTGACTGACGTATTCACCCGGGAGCGCAATCCCCAGCAGAGCACCGAGTTTTCGTTTACTCGTTTTCTGGTCCCCTATCTGATGGGCTATCAGGGGTGGGCGGTGTTCATGGACTGCGACATGTTGTGTCGCGGCGATCTCGCCGAACTGTGGGCCTGCAGGGATGATCGCCATGCGCTGATGGTGGTGAAGCACAGCCACGAGCCGGAGGAAACAGTGAAATTCCTCGGGGCTGTGCAGACCCGCTACGCCCGCAAGAACTGGAGCTCCCTGATGCTCTTCAACTGTTCGCGCTGCACCGCGCTCACGCCGGACTACGTGAACACCGCTACGGGGCTGTTCCTGCACCGCTTTGAGTGGCTGGATGACGACGCGATCGGCGCGCTACCGGCCCAGCGCTGGAACCATCTGATCGATGTTCAGGAGGCGCCGACGCTGGCGCCGGAGCAAGGCGGGCCGCTGCTGGTGCACTGGACCAAGGGAGGGCCCTGGTTCCGTGACTATCGCCACGCCGGGGCGGCGCTGGCGGCCGAGTGGTTCGCATCACGTGACGCCGCTTTCCGCCTCTGGGACTGATTCGCCACGCGCTGGTGTGGCACGCTCCCGGGGTGCCTGCCATGACAGCACCATGGATATTCCGGGCCTTCCCCCCAGCCTGCTGCGCCAGCTCGCTGCCGCCGCCGCGGATTGCCGGGTTGCGCTGGTGGGTGGGGCCGTGCGGGATCTCCTGCTGCACCGGGTTCACAACGACCCCTGGCGGGGGTTGCCCGATCTGGATCTAGTGGTGGAGGGACAGGCCAGTGCGTTTGTGAGCCGGTTGGCACAGAGGTTGCCGGCCGCGGCCTTGCTTGCGGCCCGGGAGCATGGCGCGTTCGGCACCGTGGAGCTGGAGGTGGTGATTGACGGACAGCCGGTGCTCCTCGATGTGGCCTCCGCCCGCGCTGAGACCTATCCGGTGCCCGCAGAGAATCCCCGAGTGACCCTCGGTGGCCTGGAGGATGACCTGGCCCGCCGCGACTTCAGCATCAACGCCATGGCCCTCGATCTGGGCAGTGGCCAGCTGCTGGATCCCCATGGGGGGCAGCTGGATTTGCAGCAGCGCCGACTGCGCTTGCTCCATGCCGCCAGCATCCTTGACGATCCCACCCGCCTGGTGCGCGGCGCCCGTTACGCCGCCAGGCTCGGGCTGGAGCTGGAGCCCGCTAGCGCCGCGCAGGCCCGCGCCACCCTGGCGGCCTGGCCCTGGGGCTGGCGGCTAGGGGATCCGCCGGGTCAGGCTCCGGCGGCCCTGGGCACCCGGCTGCGGATGGAGCTGGAGCTGCTGTTGGAGCGGGAGCCCTGGTTGGCGGCGCTCACGGCCTTGCAGCGCTGGGGCGCGCTGGCGTTGCTGGATCCGGCCCTGCAGGCCGATGGGACGTGGCCGCGGCGGCTGCGCTGGGCCGAGCGGCTGGGGCTGCCTCCGCTGGCGGCACTGGTGGCCGCTGCACGCGATCCGCTGGCGCTAGCGGAGCGGCTGCAGCTGCCCCATCGCCAGCATCGGTTGCTGGTGCAGTGGCTGGAGCTGCGGCGCTGGCTGCAGGAGCGGCAGGGGGAGGCCCTGCCGGTGTTGGCAGAACACTGGTGTGCCCTGCTGGAGGCCCCGGGCTGCAGCCCTGACGCGGTGGCCCTGGCCCTCGCCTGCGGCACCGGCCCGCGCCGGCCCTTGCTGCGCTGGTGGCTGCGTTGGCGCCAGGTCAAGGCCGCGTCGACCGCCGCAGACCTGTTGGCAGCTGGCATGCGGCCAGGGCCTGAGCTGGGCCAGAAGCTGCGGGAGCTGCGGGCCGAGCGGCTGCGGCTGGAGCGCCTTTAGCGTGAGCAGATGACCGATCCGGTGCTTGATCCCTGCGTCGTGGTGGCCGTGCCAGCCCGCCTGGCATCAGCGCGGCTGCCGGGCAAGGTGCTGGCCGACATCGCCGGCAAACCGATGCTCCAGCACGTGCTCGAGCGCTGCAGCCAGGCCAAGGGCGTGGCGGCGGTGGTGGTGTGCACCGACAGTGATCAGGTGCGCGCTGACGCCGAAGCCTGGGGGTTTCCGGTGCTGATGACCTCCCCGGATTGCAGCTCGGGCAGTGAGCGCCTGGCCAGTGTGGTGAGGGAGTTGGTGGCCGCCGCGGGTGGCTTGCCTTCGGACCCTGCGCTCTCGGACACGCTGGTGATCAATGTGCAGGGCGATCAGCCCCTGCTGGATCCGGGTATCATCGATGCAATGGTGGCCCAGTTTGTGGCGCTGCTGCGGCCGCCGGTGCTGACGCCGGTGTATCCGCTGATGGCCGACAAGCTTCACGATCCCAATGTGGTGAAGGTGCTGCGGGCCCGTGACGGCCGCGCCATCACCTTCTCCCGCAGTGCTCTGCCCCACCTGCGCGGCGTTCCGCCGGAGCAGTGGGCCGACCACACCACCTACTGGGGCCATGTGGGCCTCTACGGCTACCGGGCCGATGTGCTGGCCAGCTGGACGGCGCTGCCCGTCTCCCCCCTCGAGCAGCTGGAGAAACTGGAGCAGCTGCGGCTGATCGATGCCGGCATTCCCCTGCTCACCTTCGCGGTGGATCAGGACTGCCTCTCGGTGGACACCCCGGAGCAGCTGGAGCAGGCCCGGGCCCTGGCGCCTTAGGCGTTGCCGTCCCGCCAGCCCTCCCGGTTGAGCTCACGCCACAGCCCCCGGTGCTGCAGCAGCGACTCCGCCAGCTCGCGCACGGCGCCATCGCCCCCCCGGCGCCGCAGCACCCAGTCGGCCTGGCGCCGCAGGCCCGCGGCCCCATCGGCGGGGCTGATCAGCAGGCCTGTGGCGGGGCGCACCGTGAGGTCGTTGAGGTCGTCGCCGATGAAGGCGGTGTGCTCCCGCTCCAGCTGAAGCGTGGCCTGGAGTTGGCGCAGGGCGCTGAGTTTGTCGCCCACCCCCACCAGGCAGTGGCTCACCTGCAGGTGCCGGGCCCGCTGCTCGATCGCACCGCTGCGGCCGCCACTGAGAAAGGCCACCTCGATGTCAGCCCGCTGCAGCATCCGGATCGCCAGGCCGTCGCGCACGTCGAAGCGCTTCACCACCCGGCCCTGCTCGTCGTAGTGCAGCCCCCCGTCGGTGAGCACGCCATCCACATCGCACACCAGCAGTTGGATCTGGCGCAGGCGGGGGCTGAGCAGGCGCCGTTGCAGGCGAAACCGCAAACCAAGCCGGCTCACAGCGTGCTCACCGCCAGGCCATCGGCCACCGCTGCGCGGATGGCCAGCAGCTGGCTCAGCAGGGCCTCCAGGCGATGCAGCGGCACCATGTTGGGTCCGTCGCTGAGGGCTTTGTCCGGG
>NZ_JAGQCT010000006.1:0-123891 GCF_024346335.1 Cyanobium sp. ATX 6E8
CAACTCTCTCAGGCCGCACTCGGCCCTCCAGGGGCGTACGCCCCTGGAGGCAGCTCAACAGGGAGTTGCCGCATGACCACACCCACCAACTCTCATAAGGCTTGGACCAACAAAGGGGGTCACGTCAGAGGCACCTGCCATGGCCACCTGCAACGAGAAGAGCCCTCCAGGCCTTGGGGCAGTGACCGTTTGTTAAGGGAGCAGTAGGCAGGCAGGCATCTTGATGAGAATGGGCGCACCAAGTTGAAACAGCCAGGCTGCTGCTCTCTGCCCACAAGAGGCACTGCGCTCGCCTGGGCCCTGACCAGCCTGGAACCCCTATCCACCCTTCCGACTATTCGTCGCGACTAGGAGCCTCCCAATGTTCGACGCCTTCACCAAGGTTGTAGCCCAGGCTGATGCCCGTGGCGAATTCATCAACGCCGGTCAAATCGACGCGCTTGCAGCGATGGTTTCCGAGAGCAACAAGCGGATGGATGCTGTGAACCGCATCACCTCCAATGCATCCAAGATCGTCACCAATGCGGCCCGCGATCTTTTTGAAGCTCAGCCGGCGCTAACAGCTCCTGGCGGGAACGCCTACACCAGCCGCCGCATGGCTGCGTGCCTACGCGATATGGACATCATCCTCCGTTACATCACCTACGCCATTTTCAACGGCGATGCATCCGTGCTGGAAGACCGTTGCCTCAACGGCCTGCGGGAGACCTACCTGGCCCTCGGCGTTCCTGGCGCTTCGGTTGCTGAAGGTGTTCGCAAGATGAAAGACGCCGCCATTGCAATTGCCAACGACCGTAACGGCATCACCCAGGGAGATTGCTCAGCTCTAATCAGCGAAATCGGGACCTACTTCGACCGCGCTGCAGCAGCCGTCGGCTGATCAGCTCACTAAAAAGCCAAACCAACTTATTTCCCCTTTCCAATGAAGACTCCCCTTACCGAAGCCGTCGCAACCGCTGATTCCCAGGGACGGTTCCTCTCAAACACTGAGCTCAACTCAGCTTTTGGTCGCTTTGACCGCGCCAAAAATGCTCTCGCAGCTGCTAAGGGCCTAACAGCCAACGCAGACAACTTGGTCAACGGCGCTGCCCAGGCCGTTTACAACAAGTTCCCCTACACCACCCAGATGCAGGGTGCAAACTATGCCGCTGATGCCCGTGGTAAGGCTAAGTGCTCCCGCGACATCGGCTACTACCTCCGCATGGTCACCTACTGCCTCGTGGCTGGTGGCACCGGACCCATGGATGAGTACCTGATTGCCGGTATTGATGAAATCAATCGCGCTTTTGAGCTCTCCCCCTCCTGGTATGTTGAAGCTCTTAGCTACATCAAAGCCAACCATGGCCTTACAGGCGAAGCAGCAACAGAAGCAAACAATTACCTCGATTACGCAATCAACGCGCTTGTTTGATCAGGCTTCCTGTTAAAAGTGATTAATAGCCTCCCCTAAGCAGGGGGGGCTATTTTTATTTAAAAAATAAAAGAAATAAAGAGTTGCGGACAGAATCAGCATTAAGGCAATAGGCTTGTTGCATTAAGCGCGCGCAAAGATTCGGGAAAGACTCTAGACAGCCCGGTAAAACCATCCTACTGCCAAAACAAAAACACCATGTCACCCAATGAAACTTTTAGCATTAAAGACTTAATAAACCAAGCTGGAGGAGAACAGGAGATTCAGTACGGTACCGACGAGGCTCGCTTGCGCATAGACCTAAGAATTGACGACATTGGGATTTGGAAGGCCTATCACAAGAAACATCCTGGCAACCAAAATCTTTTACTTGCCTGCGAAAGGAACAGCGGAAAACTGTCAGACACTAATCTGACCTGGGTTGTCGGAGCAGCAATCCGTTCAGCCGTGGCTGAAGGAACGTCCGGAG
This sequence comes from Cyanobium sp. ATX 6E8, assembly GCF_024346335.1. Taxonomy (NCBI): domain Bacteria; kingdom Bacillati; phylum Cyanobacteriota; class Cyanophyceae; order Synechococcales; family Prochlorococcaceae; genus Cyanobium; species Cyanobium sp. ATX 6E8. Next base: position 1,881 of record NZ_JAGQCT010000006.1, read on the forward strand.
CAAGGGATCTACTTAAAAACCTCGGTGTGTCAGAACAGCTAGTGGATCTGGCATCTGAACACTGTCCAGAACTTGGCGGGACAGCAGTCTGGGCATTCCATTTGGAACGACATGGCTGGCTAACCGCTACTCCTGTAGAATGGTGAAACTAACTAGAGAAGCTCAACAGAAAATGGAGATCAGCCAACTTGCCAAGGATGCAAAAGTATGCGGCATAAGCAATCGCAACAGCATCCCCGAAGCGGCAAGGGTGTTGATAGCTAAAGCCGATACTTCAAAACGGTTCCTCAGCGCAGAGGAATCAAAAGCAATATGTAACTATTGCAATACTTCAGAGGATGCCATTGGGCTACTAATAGCGGGGTCAAACCAGGTAATTGATGAAGCAAGGCGAGATTTACTAACCCAACAACCACAGCTCACAATGCCTGGCGGAGGGCTATTCCCGGAGCCACGAGCAGAAGCCTGCTGGCACGATTGCCAACAGTTTTTGCGGGTGATAATTTATGGGGTTGCATGCGATTGCACAGATATAGCAGACATAGAGGGCATGATTGCATTGCGTCATTTATACAAGAAAATAGAAGTACCTATCACTGCGATGATGTATGTCCTAGCTCGGATGCGTGCACTAACCACACAAGTCCTAGAAACTTCAGGGCATGCTCATGAGGCAACCTGCCTCAACAAAGCTTTTGATAACCTGACCAACGCTCTGCTACCAACCGAGCAAAGCTAGCGCTAGCACGGAACGTAAATGTATCTAATTACTAGAAAATCAAATCCTGCCTGAAAATGTACCAAAAGCATCAAGCATTTTTGTTACCAGAAGATCCAAGCCAATGGAGTGCTCCTGAGAAATGCGAACCAACTGCGACGCAGCATCAACACGTAGACGCGCGCGGTGCAAGCTGGAACAAACGTGTTCTACAACCACTTGACCTGCGTCAGGCAAACCTTTGTCGAATGGATATAAGGGGAACAGACCTCAGCGCCTGCCTACTAGAAGGATGCAATTTAACACTTGCTCGATATGACAAAAAGACTCGTGTACCCGCTGGCTTTGATCTTGAAAAGTCAGGAGCGGTAGGCCCTGGTGCAGCTCTTAATGGGGCTTTTTTGAATGGTGCAGATCTCAGGGGTATGGACCTACGTAGCACCAACTTCATGGGTGCGTACCTAAGCGGATGTGACCTCAGTGGTGCAGTATTAGACGGAGCACGCTTTGTAGGAGCAGACTTAAGATTTGCAAAAATGCAAGGTAGTCGTTGCATAGGCGCACGCTTTAACGGTAGTCAGTTGCAACAGGCAGACTTTAGAGCCGCTAATTTGGCAGATGCTATCCTAGATGAGGCTGAAAGTATCAAGGGCGCTGACTTCAGTCAAGCCACGGGTTTGGACAAGATGCAGCTAGCCAACCTCCTAACTCGCTCTCATATCGAACTGGATTGCTGGAACCCACTCACTAGGCAAGCGACTCGGACAACACTGGAGTCGCTGCTGGAATCGACAACAAAACCCGCATAGGGTACTCGCAGTGGCAGACAAAGCGAAGCGGTTAAAGCAACATCTTGAGATTCGTGAAGTCGAAGGAGAGGGTTGTGAGGGATCAGAGATAATGGCCAGGTATCGCCAAGAAAGTCATGCCGTTTGGTCCAGCCTCGATCCTGGGTGTGGAGAGCTTCTCCCAAGAGTGCGAAGCACCACGTGAGCTAGTGCCAAGAGACGACGACCAAGCGAAGGAGTCAGTAATCCGGGCTGTCTACAGACAGGTTCTTGGAAATGCCTACGTGATGGAGAGCGAACGACAAATTGTTGCAGAATCGCAGTTCAAGCTAGGGGAAATCAGCGTTAGAGAACTGGTAAGACGGATCGCAAAAAGCGATCTTTATAGCACGCGCTTTTTTGACTCATGCGCACGCTACCGCTATATCGAACTGGCTTTTCGCCACCTACTCGGACGTGCTCCAGCAGATTTCGAGGAAATGCGGGGGCATGCCGAAAGACTAGATACAAGTGGTTACGAAGCAGACATCGACAGCTTCTTAGATTCTGACGAATATCAGAACAACTTTGGTGAGTGGACAGTGCCATATCAACGTGGGTGGAAAACAGAATCCTGTGCAACGCTTCAAGAGTTCACCTGGTCATTCCAGTTGCTACGTGGCAACAGCAGCAGCAGCCTAAAAGGCAACTTGGCTGGAATCAGGAGCCGTCTTGGCGGTGCTGCCTATCAGAACCGCCCCCTTCCTGTGGTGGCTCCCTCATCACAAGATACCCAAGGCTGGAGCTACCGCCCAGCTGCCAACCTGACAGATCCCGTTACACGGATTGGTGTACTCGCAGGCGAAACAGGCAAAGTCTATCGGGTAGAAGTCACCGGCTATCGGGCCAATAACGTGCGACCCACATCACGCTATAGGAAAGCAAACAGGGTATTCTTCGTTCCCTTCAATAAGCTTTCAGAGCAATATCAACTTATCCACCGCGAGGGGGGCAAGATCGCAAGCATCACACCATTAGACTGATCCATTGCTCCAACTGGCTCTGTTTGACAATAGAGCTTCCGATTCAGCAGTCAAAATTAGTTGGATGCCGAAAGACATCCAAGCAATTATATTCCAAAAAGCAAAGCAAGTCTTTTACCTGCCACCCCCACTTCTCCCCCACCCGCCCGTGACAGCAAATCAAAGCAATTCACTTGATTTCGGAGCCACTCAGCTACTTGAGGCACCAGCAAGGTTTTCTCGACAAAGGACTGATGCCGTAGAAACTGCCACAAGCGATGATCAATTTCGCAACCAGCAGCTACTAAATACACCATCAGCATTCACCGCAAACGACAATGCTGCTTTTCACAACGCAGTAAGAGCTGCATACCGGCAGGTATTCGGCAATGTTCAGCCGATGGAAAGCGAGCGCCTGCTGAGCGCCGAATCAAAATTACGCAATGGGGACATAAACGTACGCGAGTTCGTACGCAGATTGGCCCAATCCGATTTTTATCGCTCGCGCTTCTTTGATGCTGTGTCTCCGCATCGAGCAGTTGAGCTTAATTTCAAGCATCTGCTGGGCCGCCCCCCCCAGAATCAAGCAGAGGTGGCTAGCCATGTGGCATTAATCGCCACAAGTGGCTTCACAGAAGAAATCAATAGCTATCTTGATTCCGATGAGTATCTAAAGTCCTTTGGCGAGGAAACAGTTCCATACCAAACAAGTTGGAACTCACCAGTAGGCCAGCCTCAAGCAGCGTTCAACAGGATCGCAGCACTTGAGCAGAATTTCGCTGGCAGCGACACAGCCGTAGGAACCAAAAGTCAACTGCTAGGCAATCTAGTTAGCGGCTACAGGCTCTCAATAAGAGTGCCTGCACAGGTTTACCGATCTGCTTCCCTTAGTCAAACGGGAGGAACAGCGGCTGGTTCGGGCGGTATGTTAGTGCCTGTCAAGCGGAACAGTGCCGATGGAGGCGACTCGACACCTATGCGTGGTGATCTATACGTTGGCTTTGGGCTTGGCCAGCGCCAGCAGGAAGTATTCGAGCGCTGCAACGGTGATTCAGCAGATCAGATTACTGCGCTGATCCGCTCGGTATACCGCCAAGTGCTGGGCAATCCCCATGTAATGGACAGCGAACGCAACTTAACAGCAGAAAGCCAGTTTGCTGAGGGAAGGCTCAGCACTCGCGAATTCATAAGAGCTATTGGACTTTCTTCAGACTATCGCCGGCGCTTCTTCGAAACAAATGCTCCCTACCGTTTTGTTGAGCTGAATTTCAAACATATTTTGGGGCGTGCACCCGCATCTCAGGCCGAGATGAGTGAGCATCTACAAAGGCTAGCCATTCACGGCTATGAAGCAGAAATCAACAGCTACGTTGATAGCGAAGAGTATCAGAACACCTTCGGCGAAAATACTGTTCCATATCTGCGTGTAGCCACGGAAAACGGTCGCGAACAGGTTTCCTTTAATCGGCACATAGCCCTAGTGCAAGGCTATGCAGCCAGTGACACCATTCAATGTGCCTCAAGCCTGCAGAATTCAGTAGCAACAAGATCTACCCCTACAAACTGGTCAAATACAACCGTACGGATTAACAGGCTTGGTGCAGCCTCTGGATCAGCTGATCCCACATCCAAGCGCTTCCGTATTGTCGTCAATGCCCAGCCAGCAGGCGGCCGCCAACGCAACCCGAACGCCAGTTACGTAGTAAGCGGCAATGACATTACCAGCCAACTAGGCTACATCCATAGACGCGGTGGTCGGATCATTTCTGTGACCGAAATCACCTAGAAAACACTGGATCATTTATTCGGGACAACTGCTGTTTCTAAACTACCCCCTACCATCCTAAAAACCATGCAAATGGAAACTCTTGACCGGCCCAATTCGGGTTTACGCCAATCAGAAGCCCAAGCCCAGCTGAAAGCCGCCTACCGCCAGGTATTTGGCAATGCACACCTCTTTGACGAAGAGCTCTCAGTCTCTGCAGAGAGTTTGTTCATCAACGGCGACCTCACTGTGCAGGGGCTGATCAATGCTCTAGCCCTGTCCGACAGCTATCGGCGTCTCTTTTTTGATGCAAATGGTCCCTATCGGTTTGTTGAACTCAACTTCAAGCATCTCTTAGGCCGCGCCCCACGAAATCAGGCTGAACTGAGCAAGCATGTTCAGCTCCTGGCCGCAGAAGGCTACGAAGCAGAAATCAACAGCTATATATACGGAGTCGAGTATCTAGAGGTCTTTGGCTTTGATACAGTTCCTTATGACAGGGGAGTGGCAAGCCAGAAAGGTGAATCCAATCTTACGTACAACAGAACACGTGCATTAACATCGGGCTTTGCAACTTTTGACGGTGACGAACAATCACAATTATTAGTGAGCCTGGCGACCACTTCGCCCCCCGGAGGCAGTCAAAAAACACCCGGGCCAGGTGGTCGCAACAACCAGCGCTACGCTATTCGCTGGACAAGTGCTAATCCTGTTGGCCTAAATCGAGGCGTAACGCAAACGACAACAGTTCCCTTCAGCTCGCTATCATCAGCGATCCAATCAATTCATCGACGTAGGGGTCGTATCGTGTCAGTACGAGAGTCCTAATTTAAATGAAATTGGAAGCGGCTCAAGGCTGCATTAAGTTTAATGCTGCAACAATTGAGCCGCCTCCCAAAAGCATCAGCAACAATCACCCTGGCTACAAACCATAGATTTAATGGACAATCACCATCTCAAAGCAGAGTGCTCTCGGAATGATCAGAGCACTACAACGACACTGCCTGCGATCAACATGATGATCGATACATGGGTACACATGGTTCAGGCAGGTCGTCTGCCATCTGCACGGACAACTCACAGAAACAAGGCCTGAGCAGCGTTGATGCAGCTGGAATCTTTTGTAGCTCGTAGCCTAGGCCGCTGGCGTTCCATGAGAAGCGGTCATTCTCTTGCATTTCAGCAATTTGAGGATGTTCGCAGTTCAGTATTGATTGAACCAGTTGGACTCCAAGATCCGTTGGTGCTTCAGTTAATTAGAGAGTGCAAAATACACAACGCTGACCCCCTTCTGCCATTCCGAATGGAATGGAAAGCAGAAAGTGACTGGGAGCCAGAGGGGCCCAGTGAAGTATCAGCAGGATCATGCATCCTCGTTCCAATCCCACTTGATAATCAAAAAGGAATCTTACTGCGAAGCGCTGGATATGCAGAGGCCGAGCAAGCAGTATCAAACTATTCTTTTTTAGAAGATGATACTTTTATACTCACTACGCAATATGGTCAATCGATTGCGGAGGAAAGGATCTGGTTCGTATCTGAGAATGTTCGCTGCCGCTCATCAGTGCTGCGAACCTCGGCCGGCTCAGGAATACTGCAAACATCCTTCGCATCTGAAATCAGACGGTTAGATTCGTTCAGCCAATAGAGTTCACGATGATAGGTATTACCCTGAAATTCGCTAAAATTCTAGCTGGGCACTACAGTAATTTCTCCCAGGCACAGCAAGACCCCGTAAATTTCGCCCATATCAATATCTATTTTCGCCCGCTGCCTTGGGAAGTATTTCAGGGCCCTGGCTTTTACTCCGAGCAAAGCTATGGGCATGATCCTTGGCGACCTTATAGGCAAGGCGTACATCGACTGATTTCAACCGAGAATGTGCAGATTGTTGAGAATTTTGGATTCGACCAACCAATTCGCTTAGCTGGAGCAGGCTTCACGCCTAAACTGCTTAAGCTTATTCATATTGATCGCCTTAAACAGCGCTGCGGTTGTGCGATGCATTTCCAAGAGACGAAACCGGGTTGCTTCAGCGGAAAGGTAGAGCCTGGGAATAAATGCCTAGTGCCACGCGACGGGCAGCCTACCTATCTAGTGAGTGAGGTGTTGGTTGATCATGAAAACTGGATTAGTAGAGATCAGGGTTTTGATCCAGCTACTAATACCTTGCAATGGGGCTCTGAACATGGGCCACTACGTTTTGAACGCGTGGCTAGCTTTGAGAATGAGGTGACAGCTGAGTGGGCACGTCTAAGTAAACATAAGGGAGAAGAACCTAAATAAGTTGGATAAAACTGAAACACTGCAAGCTGACGGAGAAGCTATCCGCCAATTCCGTAGCTGGATTCGCTCGCAGCACCTAGTTTGCCAAGGCCAAGACTTTATTTTTGAAACAATCGATCATAGTCAGCTTGAGCGTTTTGAAGCCTGCCTAAATATGATTGGTGGGCAAGTGCGGTCTGTAAGAGCAATTGGAAACTGGCCCATGGGGCCCCGTCGAACATTCAAGATCCTGAGAGCTGACGCAGCTGTGCCGAGGCCCAAAGGCCTGGAAATCCAACGCTACTGGGCTGAGCGTGGCTCCTTTCAGACCCGGTTTTCTGAAATAAGCAGTTGACGCCTACGATCTACTAAAACATCAGGATCCTGCACGGCAAAAGCATTCTGTAAAACCTGAGTTATTTCATGGTTATTCCCAACATCAATTGAATCAAGACCTATCAATGCCGCATAACGTAGCTCCCAGCTTGGCGTGAAATCGGAGGACAAGAGCTGCCGCACACTTTTGCACCATATATCAGGGAAATGCTTATTCAAAGCCAAGCAAGCAGCCGGTCTTGATTTGCCGAATTGTGGGCGCTTGCTATTCATAGCTTCCAGCAGCAATGCCTCAATCTCAGAAGTAGCAGCGCAAGGCCAGATATCCACACTACCAAGAAGCTGAATGAAGAAGTAATGAGCGCCGTAGTCATTAAAAGCATCCTCCTGCCATCGCTTCCAGAAAACAGGCCAGAGCTCCTCTGCTGGCCTACGCTTCAATGTGGACAAAGCTAGGTAGCAACGGCTAAAGTCAGTACCAAAAAACTCATCAAATAAAAATAATATGGTGGGTTCAGCGTCGTAGCAGTGCGCCAAGACCAAATCCTCTGGCTGATCCAACATCAGCGAATCTAAACAAGTAAGCAGGTCAAGGCCTGCATGTGCTTTTTCTTGGCCCGGCCAGAGTGTCCGCAGAGCGCGCAACCTGAACACAGGGGACACGGGCGCCTTGAGGATCGAAGGCAGTAGATATGTAGCTCGACAGTCAATTAAATCCTGAATCGCCGACTGCCGGTCCATTTGATTAGGCAGGGTCAGGTGGTCTTCCAACTCTTGAAGGCGACTGCTATCGCCACTGAGCTGTGCAACCCCGGACAAAGCAGCGCCGCGAACCCCTGGATTCGCATCATCTTGCAGCGATTGAAGTACGGGCAAGGCCCCATGCACTTCTAACCCAACAAGAGCCTGGATAAGAACCCTGCGGCTCTGGCCTGGATCATTAAGTAATAGCAGCATCGCCTGATGGAGTTCAACATCCTGGCAATTGAGCTGAAGAAGGGCCCAGGCGGCATTTTCAATGAGATAGTGATCGTTACTCCTTAGGCAACGCCCAATGCTGGGTATGGCCCGTTGAACCCCAAGCCTGCCCAAAACTTCGACCGCTTTGCGGCGCGCAAGATTAACCGCCTGTTCGCCCGAAGAATTATCAATGAGCCGCAATAATGCCTCCTCCGTTTTATCGCCGGGGAAATTCACGAGATGGGCGGCCGCCATGTAGTAGTCGCTGGCAGAATCAAGCGAGTCAAGAGATTGTTCAAGAATCGCTAGCGCATCATGATGGCTGAGCCCGGGATGAATATTGTCATAACTGTTGCTGGAGCTTGCCAAAATACTGTCCTCAAAAGTCAAAGGGGGCGAAGCTGTGTAGCTCAACATTGGCCTGATCCCAACTCTGGTGGCCGGCAGGGCAAGCGCGCTGAAAGTTTAAGAATTATGTGTCTTGACGCAACCCGGCCCGGTCACGTTCAATATGAAACCATCTAAAATAGACGCTCGATGGGACCCCATCAATGTGGTGCACTTCTGGTTGTTACAAGCATCAATTCTGAAACTCCCCAGAGGGTTGCTCAGAAGCTGCTAGTTCCGCGCCATATGCTGAGCCATGCCATGCAGCAACTACACCAGAACGGAATCCCTGTTACGAAGGTGGAACCGCTTGAGGCTTCCAACTCGGCTTCCGCAGTGGTGACCAAATTGGCTGCCGACCCAGGCGAATCACCCAAAGCTGGACGGCAATCCACTCGCCGCCGCAAATAGCCCAGCTCAGCCCTGAAGCTCGAACACGCCATCAGGAGCACGCCCCTGTTTGAGCAATTCCCAGTTGATCGACTGAAGGAAAGCGGCTGTGTTCAGAGTCTCCACCACATCGACCCCCCAGTCGCCCCTCTGCAGCAACGCTCCAGAGGCTCCTTGATCGTCCTTACGACCACCCAAGGCCAAAAGCTGGCACGCATCATCTGTAGCGCCTGTAGAGCAGCGCAGCTGACGCCAGGCTCGGAGCATGGCCTTGGCCAGATCAATGGGCAGCAGATCCGCTTCCACCTGAACCAACCAGTGGGGGTGGCTCAGTGCCTGAACATGGAAATCGATGGATAGGTGCGCAACAAGCCCCGCCGCCAGATCGGCGGAATTGAGGGCTTTCAGGCTTTCGGAAGCCACCTGAAGGTTGTGGGAGAGCAAAAAGCGTGTCATGTCCTGATCTTGTTAAGCCCACCATAGGATCGCAGCGGCTATCCCTGATAATTTGTCCAATAGGAGGGAACCTTGTCTGCCGAGCTGTCCGCTACCCCCGCATCTGGGATCCAGCAACTGAGCGTTGAAGAAGCCAACATTCTGGCTGCAGAGCTGCGTTCCCAACTTCGTCAGGGGTTAGTTCCTTCATCCGACACCCCAGCAATTGAGCGGATGGTGGCTGGTCTCGGCGATACCAGGGGCTTGATGCGGCTCACCTTTGCCGAAAGCCTTGGAGCAGTGGGTGCTGCAGCGGTGCCAACACTCTGCCGTGCATTGCAGTCTCACGACAACGTCACCGTTCGACGTGCTGCAGCTAAGACTCTGACCCTGATTGCAGATCCAGCTGCCTTGCCCGTCTTACTCGAAACCCTGCTCTCAGATTCGGATCCCGTTGTGCAGGGATCAGCGGTCGGAGCGATGGCTGCAGTCGGCGAGCAGGCTCTCGATCCACTCCTCTCAGTGCTGGTTCATCCAAAAGCTTCGGCCATGCAGCAGGGGCTGGCCAGCTGGGGGATTGCTTTTATCGGCGCCAAGGCGCCCGAAGCGCTTCGCCAAGCAGCCAGCTCTCCGGATGCCAGGATAAGAGCGGCAGCAATAGCAGCTCTCGGCGAACAGATCCAGGCTCTGGGGGATGACGAGGCGAGGCAGCTGCTTCTAACCGCGCTAGATGACCTGGACTCCGAAGTGCGGGCAGAAGCTGCAACGCTGATGGGGAAGTTGCAGGAGCCAGAATGGGCCTGTCCGCGCCTGCTCCCCCTGCTCACCGACTCGGAAGAACAGGTTCGCAAAAACGCTGCTCTATCGCTGATGAAGCTAGGAGCCAGGGATGCATTGCCTACATTACAAGCAAGTGTGGAACAGGAAGTACAACCTGGAGTCAGATTAGTGCTCGAACTAGCAATCAGTCAGCTGAGCAAGTGAGGATGCTTATCGTCTCGCGTCAGCCCGGCTGAGGTTGACGCGCTTGCAGGTCACTTATTCGAGCTAGGGCTGATTCAAGGGTCTCTCGCACATAACTATCTACCTGTGGTTGATGCTGCAGATCCTTAAGAATCGGTTCGATTGCAGGATCATCGATTTGGGCGAGTGCATTGACAGCTGCTACCGCCTGGGCTGGATTATCACCACCCACCACTCTTAGCAACAGCGGCACCGCCTGCCCACCAACCTGCCCAAGGGCCATCACCGAAGCAACAGCCACAACGGGTGAGTCGTCGCTGAGTGCCTCCTCGAGAGCCCGCATCGCTGTCTCGGGGAAATGGATCCCAGGCTGGTTTGAAGCCACCTGGGCATAGGCCTTCACGCAGCTGGCGCGGATAGTGCTGTCCGTGCTAGCCATAAGAAGATCCGCCAAGGGCAGCAAGGCTGCCGCACCAAAGGCGCCAATACCACGAACAGAAGCCCTGCGTAAAGCTATATCCGGTTGGGCCAACAGACCAAGCAGGCGAGGAAGTGCTTGCTGAGGCCAATCCCTGACCATAGCCATAAAAGCCTGGCTTTGAATATAAGGATTAGGGTGGGCTAGATCGTCAAACAAGATATCTAATGCGTCCATTTCCATCGAGGAGAGGGGGAGGGTAGGCAACGCCTGATTTTCACATAAAAAAGGAGGCCCGAAGGCCTCCCTGGGTTGTCCTCAACAATTAATCAGAAACTGATCAGGAGAGGGCGTTGATGGCGTAGTCAAGGTAGGACTTCAACTCGTTGAGAGCCTGGGGGCTCATGTCCCGAGGGGCGCAAGCCCGATCGCGGGTGAAGGTGAGCGCTTCTACGTAAGCAGCGGTAGGCAGGCGCAGGGTGCGGTACACCTCACGGGCTCCGGCAATGCCCCACTCATCGAGAGGGCCGGTGCCGCCCACAACCAGGCAGTAGTTGATCAGACGCAGATAGTGAGCGATGTCGCGGTAGCACTTGTCCACCTTGACCTGGTTCTCACCAGCTTCGCCGGCTTGCTTGAGGTAGGGGTACTTGCTGAAGCAAGCGTCACCAGCCTCCTTCGTCACTTTGTCCAGACCGGCAGCCAGCTTTTCAGCAGCTTCAAGACGAGCAGTAGCTCGCTGAATGTTGCCCTGAACAGCTTCCAGGTCGTTCTGGGAGGGGAAGCGACCAGCGGCATCAGCGGCGGTCACAACAGTGGTCACAACAGACTTCATCGTGAAGATCCTCGTTTAATTGAGTTGTAGTGGTTTAAAAAAGCAATCTCTTCGGATGAATCAGCTGAGGCCGCTGATCACACGGTCAAAGTAGGTAGCAGCTTCTGCCACTAGAGCGGAGCAGTCGCCCTGAACGGTTTCCATCTTGCGGAAACGGGTTTCCACAGGGTTGGTGCCGCTGGTGTTTGTCTCGTTAATGTGAGCTGTGGAAGAAGCCTTCATGATGGCCACAGCGCGGGCGGCAGACTGAAGGGGAACGCCCAGAGCGATGTAGGTCTCCTTGAGGCCGTTCAGGCAGCGGTCGTCCAAAACCGAGGCATCGCCTGCCAGCAGCGCGTAGCTGACGTAGCGAAGCACAATTTCGCCATCGCGCAGGCAGGCGGCCATGCGGCGGTTGGGATAGCAGTTGCCACCAGCCTGGATCAGGCCAGTGTTTTCACAGATCATGCCGGTGACTGCATCTGAAACGATGCAGGAGGCATTACTGGTGATGGCGTTAACAGCGTCTAGACGCTTATTACCCTCAGCAACATAGTTACGGAGAGCAGCAAGCTCACCGCCTCCAATTGGGGCAGTCTTCGAATCTGCGCTGACGACAGCGCGTGAAAAGGCGTCGAGCATGGGAAAGGGGCCAGGGGTTCTAGTGCTCAGCCAGTTGACAGCCAGGGAAGATCATTAGATCTGCTTGGAGCTGCATGGCTTAGCTGCCTCCCGGGGAAGGCGTAAGGGGAAACTACGGCTATCTCCAGCCTCAGGACCCCGATCAAAGCAATCATGCAAACTTTCGTCACCCATCGCTGTCGACCTTAAAAGGGCAGCGCTGGCAAAGGGTTTTGGCAAAAGGAAGGACGCACTCCCACCCAATTGCGCCACAAAGCGCCGGGAGATTTATCTTTTCTTCCATTTTCACCAGGAATGCAGCCGTTTGCAGCTGCTCTTGCCCTGATGGATGGCCTGGTGGACCTCAGCGGGTATCAGCGCAAATCGGGGCTGCGGCTGCGGCTGCTGCCGGCCGGAGACGCTGGGGCCCCGAGTGATGCGACTCCTGGAGACCCTGTGGGAGGCCAGCGACCATCGCTGCGGCAAACGCCTGGCGGCGGTGTTGCCCACGCTTGTGGTGGCAATTGAAACCATGGTCACCTGGAGATTCGACCGGTTCTCAAGGCATTGCTGCTGCAGTGGAGCCCGGGTGCAGCGCATGTTGGGGCGCCGCCGGCTACAAAGAGCCCAGCCGCTGAAGCGGCTTTGCCAGCTTGATGCCGCTCTGCGCCTGTTCACCAACATCGTCCAAACATCGGCCAAGCGAATCCCATTTGAGGAGGCTGACCTTTGGAATGCCGGTGCCCACGACGCCGCCATGACGAACCACTCACCCCGGCCGCCCTGCTGAGGACGATCCGCCACAACCGAGCAGCCCTGGTGAACGGCGCAGCCGGTTTGGTGAATCGCAGCGGTCGACTGCGTATGCTGACCTTCGCGCTACGCAACCCATGTCCGACGGCACCACCGCTCGCGCCGACACGTCTGCACTCAACGCATCCGATCCGAGTCGGCAGGAGTTGCAGGAGTCGATTGATCAGCTGGCGGCCTACCGCGATCGACTGATCAAAGATGTGATCGGCATGGGGCAAAGACTGAAGCTCCCTCAGAAGCAAGTGGAATTCACCCTGGCTCAGCATCCCGAGCTGCAGAAGCTAGAAGCAATTCTGGCTCAACTTGAGTCCCAGAAGTCCGAGCAGGACTAACCCCCATCCCCCTCACACGCCCGTGGCACCCGTGGACCCAGCCCGAACGATGGACCAGTTCTTGGCGGCCAGTCGAGGGTCCTGGCTGACGCGGCGGGCTGTACACCACCTCGACCACCAAGATGATGAATTCGGCGATTCCAATCTTGTGATCGAGCCCTTCTCCGCTGAGGATCCAGCCGTCACACAGATATGCCTAGCTCTCAATATCAACCCTCATTTAGCAGCAGGAGGGGCTCGTTTCTGGTGGGAAAGCAATCTAAAGCCCCTAGCCAGAGCAGAAGATCAAGCGGCAGTATTAATAGATATCCCTCTCGCAGGAGATCCCTCTCAGGGTTTCCTAGTCCGTGACAAGGGCTACGTGGAGAAGCAGCCCGTCCTCAGTCAATACACCTTTTCCACCGATGGCGTCATGACCGTTACCACGCGCTACGACAGCAATGTCGGCACGGAGCGCTGCTGGTTCGTCACGGATCAGGTGCGAATGCGGGTGAGCTCAGTGCAGTGTCTCGATGGTGTGTCGATGACCACCTACTGCACGGAGCTTCGTTGCCCCTCCGACGCAACTCTGCAGTCGCTTCGGGAAAGCGCCGATTCCATGGCCGCCGGTTTCCGTTAACCCACCCTGCTCCTGAGCGCTCCGAGATGTTTGACCCTTTTTTGCAAGAGCTCAATAGCAGGCTGGAAAGGTCTGGAGCGCAGCCCATTGCCCCACCCGATGGGCTAGCTGAATGTCGCTCCCCGAAGAGGCAGAGCGTGATCCAAAGCTGGCTCTGGCAGGTGCCTGGGTTCCGACGCTGGCGGGTGACCAGGATGGACGCGGGGGACAGCCTGCAAGTGTTGAATTCGGTGGCCTATCCCGAATACAACAACGATCAGCCCCTGATGGGAATCGATCTCCTTTGGTTCGGCACCCGCGGCAAGCTGGTCGCAGTGCTTGATTTTCAGCCACTACTGCAGGATCAAAATTATCTTGACACCTATTATCGAGGCCTAAAAGAACTTATTTCTCGCCACCCGGATCTTCACGGTGCTGAGGCCATGCGCTCATTTGATCCAAACCAATATTTCTCGCCATGGCTGCTGTTCTGCCGTGGAGGAGCTGAGGAGGCGCAGGAATCGTTGCCCAGAGCTTTCACTGCCTTTCTCGACTGCTACTGGCAGCTCAGCGCCGAAGCCGGCCAACGCACTTCCATTGTTACAGCAGAAAAGGTGAAAACCCTGCAGGAGGCATACGATGTCTATAGCGCCGAAAGAGATCCGGCTCACGGACTGTTTAGCAGCCACTTCGGCAAGGCTTGGTCGGATCGCTTTCTGCACGAGTTCCTCTTCCCATCTAGCCCGCAGCAATGACAGCACCGCAAAGCTGCAGCCTTGACCAGGTCAGAATCCCCGGTTGGCGTTGGCAGCCCTTTCTTGATCATGCAGTCAAAATGCTTCAGGCATTGGAGCCAACCGCCTACCCCGTGCCGGAGCAGTTTCTGCAAAAAACCGGATCCACCGGTTCGAAGGCACAGCCGGTAGTTGTGCAAACTGCAACCTGGGCCTGTCAAACCAACAAGCTTCGCCAGGTGAGGGCCGCTTGCGTGGAGGCGGGGCCAGCAGCGTCCGTGCTGAACCTAGTCATCAATCCCAACTGCCGCTTTGATCTGCCTTTCTTCGGAGCCGATTTGGTCACGCTGCCCTCAGGCCATCTGCTAGCCCTTGACCTGCAGCCGGTTGACCGCAGCGATTCCCTCCATACCCAACCTGTCTGGGATCGCTTGCTCCCAATTTTTAACAGCTGGAAACCTCACTTACCCGATGGCGGGCCCATTCCTGCTGAGGCAGAACCTTACTTTTCGCCTGCATTTCTCTGGACCCGTCTGCCTTTGGGCGTAGCCTCCGATGAGCTGATCAGCACCATCATATTTCAAGCCTTTGCTGAGTATTTAAAGCTTTATTTACAGCTCGTGGATGAAGCGCCCCCCGTAGCAGACGATCGCTCAGCGATCTTGCTCAATGGCCAAAGGCGCTACACCAGCTACCGGGCAGAGAAAGATCCAGCAAGGGGGATGCTCAGCCGCTTTCACGGTGCAGAGTGGACCGAGACATATATTCATGAGGTGTTGTTTGATCTGGACAGACACTATCCCTAGCAAAAAGGAGATCAAAGTAGGCCTATGGCATGAAGAGGCCCACTTCCACTGATCAGCTCCACTAGAAAAGCGGAGAATCCGACCATAGCTAAACGGCCATTCCACACTTCTGAGCTGTTGTTCCAGCCCCAAGCCCACTTGTCTTGGGGGTAGAGCTTCACAGTGCTGGGCAAAGCCGCCGCCTGGTCAAGATTCACTTCGGGTCCATCCAGGGCCTGCTGGACGAGTCGTGCAAGCCCCTGGATGAACGCAGGGTTGGTGTCAAGCGCCGGCACACGCCGAAAGTTGGTGATGCCCGATTCGAAAGCCAGCTTGCGATACTCGATGTCGATCTCTTCGAGGGTCTCGATGTGCTCGCTCACAAAACTGATCGGCACAACTACCAGATCCTTCACACCCTGCCGTCCTAGCTCCTCCAATGCCTCGTCGGTGTAGGGCTGGAGCCACTCCACAGGGCCCACCCGGCTCTGGTAAGCGAGGGTGAAAGAGTTGCTGTGGCCCAATGTGGCCTCCAACTTCTCAATGATCAACCGGGCGCAGGTTTCGATCTCCCCTTGGTAGGGATCGCCCGCTTCCTCCACGTAGCTTTTAGGAACACCGTGGGCACTGAAGAACACGTGGGCGGTATCTGGATCTGGGCAGGCCTGGATCTCGCGGGCGATCAGCCCGGCCATGGCGTCGATATAGCCCAGGTCATCGTGGTAGCTGCGGATGCATCGAATCGGCAACGCTGCGAAGACAGGATCAGCCTGACGAAGACGCTGAAGCTCCCTAAAACTGGAACCGCTGGTGCTAATCGAGAAATGGGGATAAAGAGGCAGCACCACCACCTCATCCACAGCGTCGGCTTTAATATCTGCCACCGCCGATTCGGTGAAGGGGTGCCAGTAGCGCATCGCCACGTAGCTGGTGGCCTCGATCCCAAGCAGACGCAGGGCACTCTGCAGCTCCCGCGCCTGCTGCTCAGTGATTCGCCGCAGTGGCGAGCCCCCGCCGATAGAGCGATAAGCCTCCTGCGACTTTCTCGCCCGCAGACTGCTGATCAGCCAAGCCAGAGGTTTCTGCAGAGCTGGGTTGGGTAGCCGGATGATCTCGGGGTCCGAGAACAGGTTGTAGAGAAAAGGGCCGACATCCTGGATGCGCTCCGGACCCCCGAGGTTTAGCAGGAGAACACCTACCTTGGACATGGCTTGGCGATCATGAGGCAGCACATCACCATAGGCCAACAAACGCTTGCAGCTGCACTCGCTCGATTGATTAAGAAATATTTAGGGTCGGCCTTGGCAGCGAAGTGGATTAAGGCACACCCCAGCCCCAAGGATCTTTAGCCAGCGGATAATGGCCTGAGAGCCCCATAAACTTTTCGCCTCGGACCTCTGATCACGAAACAACGATTCTGGAAAACCCGACTACCGAACTAAAGACAATGGAAGATTTAGACATCCACGCCAAAGCCGCAGCTGATCGCCAATGGAACCTCATGCGCGCCAGCTTTGATGGCGACTGGCAAGGAACAACCACCTGGTACGGCCGCAACAGCGACGGCATGAATATGAAGCAGGGCACCGTCAACCCGGAGGCCTCGCATTACGCCATCCGCTTCTCGGATGCGCATACGGGTGAATGGCATGGAACAGGCCTTCGATTCGCACCGGGTGGAGAACGCCGCTTCCCCCTATATCGGCACAACTACAACCTCAGCCACAACTGCTGGCATTTTCCGCAGACTGCAGGTCAGTCGAGCCTGCAAATGGCAGGCAGTTGCACGCGTGCTGGGCATGAAGTGAACTTCTTCAGCGGCCGCAGTCGTTCGATGCTGGTTGCGCTTTACCAGCAACAACCGGATGGAGAGATGCTGCTGGACTCAATCGCCGCCACACCCTTCCGCTGCCAACGCACTAGTCCTGACCCGGAACGCGCTCAGTTTCAATCGTTGGAGGCGGTATTCGAGACCGTCTTTGGCTGGCAAGGAGTGGAATCAGTGATCAGACCCGGATTCAGTTCTAGAATTGCGATTTCAAAACAGCGGTTGGCGCCATTCTGTAGCGAATGGTTTATTAAGAATGAAGCAAATGGGCTATTTGAAGATAATTTAATCTGCAGCCTTCCTGAGAGTTTGTCAAAGCAATCATTTGACCTCCACTTCGGCTGCGTACTAGATCGACAAAACTTTGTGCATCTGACAATGGAGTTCGATGCCAATTACAATCTACTGGCCTGGATAGAACGTCGCTTTCAGCCCACCATGCATGGATGAGAAAGGCTGAAGCCAAGCTGCTTAAGCTTCTCATTACTCACCCGCGCATTAAGGATTCGATCGCTGGTGTCTCTGGTCAACCACTTGGCCAGTGGCAGGCCAGCGCGCTCACACAACCGATCTGTGAGCTCCTGACCGTTGTACTGGGTGTCATTGACCAGGTTATATGTGTCATTCAGGCCTTGGTCAAAGGCGAATTTGATACCTCGAACGATGTCGTCGCGGTGAATCCAGCACGGCACATTCAAGCCATTACGCTGCACTAAGCTGCCAGCTGCACTAAGCAACATGCCCGGAATATCGCGTCCAGGCCCATATATGCCACCGAGGCGCAACACGCAGACCTTGATCGATTCGGTGCGGACCGACGCAATCATCTGCTCTGCCCTCACGAGCACGGAGTTCACTGGATGATTTGAATCAGTTGGATCGCTCTCACGTGTGAGCGCTCCCTGCCGGTTGCCATACACGCCACAGCTGCTCAGGTGAACAAGTTGCAGTGGCGAGCTGACAGGCCGACGGCTAAGCGTTTCGATCAGCCGTTGCAGGCCGCCAAGAAAGGTCTGCTCGTATTGGTTCAGCTCAACACTGGAACTCTTTGACGGAGCGAAGGACACCAAGATGCCGTCGAGATCTGCCGCGAAGTCCAGGCTGCTGGAGGGATCCGTTGAATCAAAAACCAACGGATTCTCGACTAGGTCAGCCAGCTCTGCCAAGCGTTCACGCCGGGTTGTGGTGCCCCAGAGTGCATGCCCTTCCTGCTTCCAGGATTTGGCAACCGCTTCGCCTACGTAGCCACAACCCAGGATTGCGCGACGCTCGCCCGAGGGCAGGATCGGGCGCTCTTGGAGAGACAGCAACTGATAAAGCGAGGCCAGATCAGGGGTAGAAGTCATCCCGCGAAGCCAAATCGTGAAGTTTTGCAACCCTAGGCCTGCCGGATGGGGGGTTGCGTTGTCATCGCTACGGATGACGCTCCCTGAGCCCTACTCGGTTCCTATGGCAACCTGAGCTGTCGCCGTAAGCCCATGCCCGTCTTTAGCGTTGAAGTGCCTGGGCTACCGCCACTTTCCGTCACTTGCGCCGGCTGCAGCGGAGATGCTTTGCAACTGGCACTGCGGGAGCAGGGACTGGACAACTTCCGTGTGGAGCGGCGCAGCAAGGATGGTCGCCAGTGGTGGTTTCAGGCCAACTTCAAGCCAGGCACCATCGACCCGGCCACCACTGGAGGCCTCACCCGGCTGGTGAGCGTTGATTTAATCGAGGACTGATGGGTCCGGTCCAACCGCCGCCAAGCCTCAGGCCGCCGCCACTTCCGTGCTGCCAGCGCGCTGACGGCGGGTGAGGAAGCCGAACAGCACCTTGCCGATGGCGGCGATCAGGTTGCCCTCCAGCTCCTGGAACATCGTCATGTTGAGGTGGAAGGCGTGGTTCGCCTCCTCGACAATGCGATCGGCCATGACCTGATCGATCGGCAGGGCATCCAGGGTGGCGCGGTAGTTGGTCTTGAAGGCCTTCTCGTCGGGGATCGCGTCGAATTCGTAGAAGCGCAGGCCGTCGTGTTCACCCAGGTTCATCGCCTTCTGGGCGATGTTCTTGAGGATCTGGCCACCGGAGAGATCACCGATGTAGCGGGTGTAGTGGTGGCCCACCAGCAGCTCCGGACACTCCCGCGCCACCTGGTGCAGGCGCTCGACGTACTGCTGAGCCCCGGGGGTGGGCTTGACTGCGCTGCGCCAATCCGGGCCGAAATAGAAGGCCAGATCCTGCTCAAGGCTCTCGCGACGGTTGAGCTCGACAAAAGCCACTGGACCCACCACGGGGTGGTCCTTGAGCTTGCCGAACTCCTCCTCCATCGCTGAATACACGAAATAGAGGTCGGCCACCAAGGTGCGGTAGCTGGCTTTGTCCACCACCCCCTTGAGGAAGCAGCTCACGAAGCCGGTGTTCTCCGCCATCGTGTGGGCTTTTTTGGTGCCTTCACGCAGTTGGGAGGCGAGCGCAACAGCCATAGGTGCCAGTCTGAGGAACAGGTCTATGGGCAGCAACTTAGAGGGGGCGCCCTGGATTGGTTTGCCCCTTTGCGAAGAGTTCACGACCTTAGTAATTGGCCCGCCATGAGCATTAGTACTGCGGCTAGCTCTCACTCATTCAGAGCCAGCCCTCAGCGGACCTGCCGGAATCATGCCCAAGCTGAATTTTGGAACCAGCCCTGGGCTGGCAACATCACTAGGTGTCCGCGTCACGCAACAGCACCCATGGCCGAAGCCGACGCCAGGCCCCCCCAAGCAGGCGAACCCATCAGTGAGCAGGAAGCCCTGCGCCGGCTCCGCCAGAGCGAAGACTCCTCCCAGCAGTACTACGGAGCCTGGTGGCTAGGCCGGATGCGCAGCCAGCACCCGGAGGCGGTGCCCCTGTTGCAACAAGCCCTACGCCAGCGCCGGCCCAGGGATAGCGGGGCCGGCGTTGAGGAGAACGCAGTAGCCCGCAATGCCGCCCGCGCCCTCGGCAAACTGGCTCCAGCAGCGCAAGCGGCCATCCCAGACCTACTCGACACCCTGCAGGATGCCGACGACAAATTGCGAGAAGCAGCAGCCCGGGCCCTAGGCGAACTCGCTGCGAGCGAGGCCATTGAGGCTCTCTGCCAGAGGCTAGCCAGCGGCCCCACCGTGGCCGGCGCCCAGCAGGCCAACAGCACCCGTCTAGTGGAACCCTGTGAAGCCCTCCTGAGAGCCCTGGGCGACATCGGTGTCAACGAGCCGCGGGTGCTGGCCGTGGTGAAACCCTTTCTTGCCCACGAGCGCCCCGTGATCCGCAGCGCTGCGGCGCGCACCCTGCTGCAATTGAGCGGTGAGGCGTGCTGGGGGGAACTGCTTGTGGACCTACTTGACCATCCCCAGCTGCCGGTGCGTCGTGCAGCCCTGATGGATCTAGGCACCGCCGGCTGGCGGCCCGGATTCAAAGCCATTGCCGCCACCCGGGCAGAGAACAGTCTGAAATTGATGGCCCTGCGGGGGCTGGTGGAACAGGGCAATGGCGACCCCGGCGACGAAGCCCTGCTGGCCTGCATGGACCTTTTGCTATGAGCCAGGTTTCACCGGTGGCAGCCCGAATTGCAGCCCTGCAACAGGCCGGCAGCGCCCTGGCCCTACTGCAAGCCACCCAGGAACTGGCCAGCTGCGCCGATGCCAGCGCAGCCCCAGTCCTGGTGGAGGTGTTGGGCTTCAACAACCCCGGCGCGGCAGTAGCCGCCGTGAACGGGCTGATCAGCCTGGGGACAGCAGCCGTGGAGGCCCTGTTGCAGCTCGACCCTGACAACTACGGAGCCCGGGCCTGGGCAGTGCGCGCCCTCGCCGGCATCGGCGATGTGCGCGGGCTAGAGCTGCTGCTAGATGCCCTCGGCAGCGATGTGGCCGCCAGTGTGCGCCGAGCCGCGGCCAAAGGTCTGGGCCAGCTGCAGCTGGGCGCCCTGGCTGAGGCAGAGCAGCACCAGGTGCGCCAGCGCTGCCTGGCGGCCCTGCTGGCCGCCACGGCCGATGGTGAATGGGTCGTGCGCTACGCGGTGGCCGTAGGACTGGAGTCCCTCGCCGAGGGGCTTTCCCCAGACGCCACAGAGTTGCAGCAGGCCCGCAATGGGTTGGTCACACTCAGCGAAGCAACCGAAGACACCCCCCCGGTGGTTCAGCGGCGCGCGAAGTTGGCACTGTCGCGCCTGGAGCCCCAATGAAGCGAGTGCTGTTCGTCTGCCTGGGGAACATCTGCCGCTCCCCCGCCGCTGAGGGGGTGTTCCTACACCAACTAACCCAGGCGGGAGCAGCAGACCGCTTCCTAGTGGATTCAGCCGGAACGGGGGGCTGGCATGTGGGCAAGGCCGCTGATCCACGCATGCGCGCAGCCGCCAGCCAGCGCGGAATAGCCCTCACCAGCCGGGCCCGCCAGCTGGAGCTCAGCGACCTGGACCGCTTTGATCACATCCTCACCATGGATGCCGCCAACCTTGCCCACGTGCAGGCCCTGGCACGGGAGGGCCGCTCCTGCGCTGCAGCGGGCGCTCACGGGCAGCAGGCCCGCATCGAGCCCCTGGTGGGCTACTGCAGCCGCTTTGACGCCCACGAGGTGCCCGACCCCTATTACGGCGGCGAAGAGGGGTTTGAGCAGGTGCTCGATCTGCTGGAGGATGCCTGCACTGGATTGCTGCAGGCCCTAGACCGCTAAGCCGCCGGCGTTGGCCAGGCCTCTTCCGGCACCCGCTCCCGGAAACGATCCACCAGGGCCTGGATCACCGCCTCGATGGCCAGGCTGTCGGTCACCAGCTCCACCGCATCGTCGGCCTGCCGCAGCGGGGCCACCTCCCGGCTGGAATCGAGCTGGTCGCGCTCGGCGATCTGGGCTTCGAGCTCGGCCAGGGGAGGCACCGCAAAGCCCCGCTGCTCCAGATCCAGGGCACGACGACGGGCTCGCTCGGCCACCGTGGCCGTCAGAAAGACCTTGAGTTCCGCATCGGGGAACACGGCCGTACCGATGTCCCGGCCCTCGGCCACCAGCCCCCCCTGGCGCCCCATCGCCTGCTGCTGGGCGGTGAGCGCCTGGCGCACGCAACCATGGGCTGCCACCACCGATACCTGAGCGGTGACCTCAGGGCTGCGAATGGCCGCGGTGACGTCGTGACCGTTGATGCTCACCTGCTGCTCGCCACCGGAACCGGAGCGCAGCTGCAGATTGAGATCCACCAGCAGCGGCTCCACCGCTGCCGCATCAGCCGGGTCGGCGCCCTGGTGCTGCACCCACCAGGTGAGGGCCCGGTACATCGCGCCGGTATCGAGGTAGATCAACCCCAGCCGCTTGGCGAAGGCCCGGGTGACGGTGCTCTTGCCCGCCCCCGCCGGACCATCAATGGCAACGATCGGCTGGCGAGACATCAGAAACACGTGATCGATCAGGCGGCTCGGGCCGCAGTGCACCGCCGCGGCCAGCAGAGCCATGCCCTGTACCTGCGGCAACGGCTCCAGGCTATGGGGAGCCACCAACTCCACATAATCCACCAGCAGCCCCGCCGCCTCCAACTGGCGAGACAAGCGGGCAGTCACCTCCCCGGCCTGACACTGCCCGGCCGCCACCTCGTCGGCGATAGCGGACAAGCTGGCGGGCAGGGCCGCAGCCTGCTGACGCTGGGGGGGGGAGAGGCGACGGTTGCGGGAGCTGCAGGCCAGCCCGTCGGCCTCCCGCACGGTGGCGCAGCCCTGAATCCGCAGCAGTAGGCCCAGATCCGCCACCACCCGGCGCAGGATCACCAGCTGCTGCCAGTCCTTCTCGCCAAGCCACAACCGGTCCGGTCGCACCAGGGTCAGCAGCCGCACCACCACGGTGGCCACCCCCTCGAAATGCTCCGGACGGCTGCGGCCACACAACACCTGGCGCAGGGCCAGGGGCGGGCTGATCCGGGTCAAGCCAGCCTCTCCCTGGGGATAAACCTCAGCCACGCTCGGCGCAAATAGGGCTGTGGCGCCGGCTGCAGCGGCCAACGCGATATCGGAGCTGAGGTCGCGCGGATAGGCGTCGAGATCTTCGCCAGAGCCGAACTGGAGCGGATTGACAAACACGCTCACCAGCACGGGGGAGATGGCACCACCGCAAGGCTCCGCCGCCCGCCGGATCAGCTGCTGGTGCCCCGCGTGCAGGGCCCCCATCGTGGGAACGAACTGCACCGATCCGGGCTGCTCATGCCGCCAGGCGCGCAAATCGTCTCGGGTGTGGAGCAACTGCACGGGCAGACAGCGGGCCGGCAACACAAAGCCCATCCGCCAGGTTGGCGGATGGGCTGGAGGAGAGCTGCCGAGCAGCTCAGATCACTGGAGCACTTCCAGTCGCACTGGAGCAAGTCCACTGGAGACCAGACCCACTTCCTGGGCAGCGCCATGGCCCAGGTCGATCACCCGATTGCCCACAAAAGGCCCTCGATCGTTGATGCGCACCACCGTGTTGCGCCCGTTGTTGAGGTTGGTGACCCGAACCCGGGTGCCGAAGGGCAAGGTGCGATGGGCCGCGGTGAGGGTGCCAGGGCGATAGGTTTCGCCGTTGGCGGTGCGGTTGCCAAAGAAGCCAGGGCCATACCAGCTGGCGGTGCCCTGGCTCACCTGCACCACCCGGGGTGCTGGCTTCGGGGCCGGAGCAATGGGAGTAGGGGGAGCCTGCTTGATCAGGGTCTCCGGAGGGACGGATTCGCTGTCGGCCTCACGAATGGCGACGTCATTGCTGGGTCCTTGGACCTCTGAGCTCGGCGTAGCCACGGCAACGGCATCGTTGGTGGTGGCTGCGCGGCTGGATTCGGCGATGGCGGGAACCAAGGCACTACCAGAGAGAAGCAGGGCAAGGGCCCCAAGGGAGAAAGTGCGACGCATAACAAACGAAACCCGCTGCAGGAGCAGCAATCACCAGCCGAAAGCGAAAGCTTCACGGCCAATCGGTGATTCGTCAGCGTTGGATTCGAACTCAAACTGAATGGAGTTGAGATGCGAATTCGCGTTCGGAGTTCCTATCGGGAATTGACAACGACGCAAAGTTAACGGCCGTCGCGGGCGGTTTCGGTCAAAAACGACACCCCAAGAACCGATCAGAATTTGTCATCAAATCCCCGAGCGCAGGCCCTGACAGGGCTGAGCCACCGTCAGCAAGCCACCCCGGCATCAGCGACCCAAATGACAGACATCAGCGCAGCTAATCGCCGCATGTACCAATCTGTCAATCGTCCATCAGCTGGGCGTGGTCGGTCGCCCGCTGACGGCGGACGGCTGGCGTTGGAGGATCAGGAGACAGCACCTGATGGACTTCGACGGGATGGACTACCGCACTGCCGGCGTGGACGTGGTCGCAGGCCGGGCGTTTGTGGATCGAATCCGCGCCAGCGTGGAAGCCACCCATCGCCCAGAAGTGGTGGGTGGTCTTGGCGGGTTCGGTGGCTTCTGCCGACTGCCGGCAGGCCTGCGGGAGCCCCTGCTGGTGGCGGGCACCGACGGGGTCGGCACCAAGCTCGAACTGGCCCAAGCCCACGGCCGTCACCACGACGTGGGCATCGACCTGGTGGCGATGTGCGTCAACGACGTGATCACCAGTGGGGCAGAACCCCTGTTCTTCCTCGACTACATCGCCACCGGCAAACTCAGCCCTGAGGCCATGGCCGAGGTGGTGCAAGGCATCGCTGAGGGCTGCCGGCAGAGCGGCTGCGCCCTCCTGGGCGGGGAAACCGCAGAGATGCCCGGCTTCTATGGTCCAGGCCGCTACGACCTGGCGGGCTTCTGCGTGGCCGTGGTGGAGGCCAGCGCAGTGATCGATGGCCGCGCCGTGGTTGCCGGCGACCGCATCGTGGCGGTGGCGAGCAGTGGTGTGCACAGCAATGGATTCAGCCTGGTGCGTCGGATCCTCGACACCCAGGCGGTGGACGAACGCACCCCGTTGCCAGGTAGCGATCAGCCCCTGATTCAAGCCCTGCTCACCCCCACCCGCCTCTACGGAGCCCTTGTGAAAGCCCTCCTGACCAACGGCCTGCCGATCCACGGCATGGCCCACATCACCGGGGGCGGCCTGCCGGAAAACCTGCCCCGCTGCCTCCCTGCTGGCGTGCATGGCGTGATCGACCCCAACAGCTGGCAGCGCCCCCCCCTGTTCAGCTGGCTGCAGGAGGCCGGCGAGGTGCCGGAGGCGGATCTCTGGAACACCTTCAATCTGGGGGTGGGCTTCTGCCTGGTGCTGCCTGCCTCCGCCGTATCCGAGGCCCTCGCCGTCTGCCAGCAAGCCGGCTACACCGCCTGGGAACTGGGTGAGGTGGCCAGCGGCAGTGCTGGCGCCCAACCCCTGGCGGGCTTGCCTTACGGAGATTGAGCGGCGCCCAAGCCGCTGCTGGCAAATTGCTTCACGTTGGAGGCCAAGGGCCGGCCAGGTCAACGCTGCTGCCTAGGGTACTGACCTCGAACCGTCACCATCCCTGATATGCAGGTTGGTGGCCGAGCAGAACGAAGACAAATCAGGAGAGGCGTCATGACGCAATCAGTAGGTTCACCACTTGGTTCACCGCTTGGTTCACCAGGTTCACCACAACGCCTAACCGGACAACGTTTAACCGGATCTGGCCCTGCCGGCCCGGGAGTTTCAAGCGGGCTAGGCCAGGGATCCCTGGGCTCCGGCCAGCGCCTCACCCGCCGCCGCAGTTCCGCTGGCCCCGTTCCGCCCAGCCGCCCCCTGCGACCGCGCGATCCAGTGCCTGCCCCCCAGCGCGGAGGCATACGGCCCACCTTCCTCACCCTGAGGGATCACGGCAAGGTGTACGTGGCAGACCTGCCCCGGCTCTCCGACGGCCAACTGGCCCACGTGGCCAAAGAGGCGCGTGAGGTGCTCGAAAGCCTCGGTCGCCGGCTGGAGGAGCTCGATGCCCAGCCCTTCCTCTCCCAGGCCGAGCAGGACACCCGCATCCGGGCCTCCACCAAGCGGGAAGTGACCGAGCGCTTCATTCGCTCGATCGAGGACGAGCTGCAGCTCCGGCGCAACAACCCGGCCCTGCGGGCCGCCGCCGGCGAGTCCCTGGCCCGGGCATTTCTGGAGCTGGCCCGCCATCAGCTGCCCGGCGCCACCTTCGACTCCCTGCTGCAGGAGGCGCTCGCCGCCTGTGGACCGGAAGCGGCTGCGGCCGAAGCCGAATCCCACGGCGACCCAGGCGCCAGTCCTGTGGTGCCGCTGGTGCGCCCCCAGGCGATGCCCGTGGTGCTCACCCTCGATCCAACCGCCCAAGCCGGCTAAGCGCTCTGGAAGGGGTTGGCTGGCATGCCGACCTCCAGCCCCAGGGCCAGGTCGTCGAGGCGTTCACGCTCCTCGGCAGACAGTGACCAAGTGAGCGCAGTTGCCGCATCGTCCACCTGGTCGGGGCGGCGCAGGCCGGGGATCGGCATGGCGCCGTGGGCCCGACACCAGTTGAGGGCCACGGCAGACAAGCTGGCAGCATGGCTGGCGGCGATTCGGCCCATTTCTGCCTGGAGCTCCACCAGGGCCGGGCCGAGACGGCGAAACAGGGCGCCCCGGGGGCCCATCGGCCAGCTCTGGGCCTGCAGCGGCCGGGCCAACAACCCCAAGGCCAGGGGGCTAAAGGCGATCAGGCGGATGCCCAGCTCGCGGCACAGCTCGGCCACGCCGCCGGGCCGGATCGGATCAGGGGCCAGCAACGACAGCTGCACCTGCAGGCTGCTCAGCGCCACGCCCCGCTCGGCGAGCCGGCGGTGCACAGCCCGCAGCCGCAGCGGACCCATGTTGGACACCCCCAGGGCTCCCGCCTCACCCTGCTCCACCAGATCGGCCAAGCCCTCGAGCAGGGGGGCCTCCTGCCAGGGCGCATAGCGGGCGGTGCTCCAGTGGAGCTGCACCAGGTCGATGCGACCGCCAAGGCGCTGCTTCGAGGCGGCGAAACCCCGCTGGTAGCCGCGCCGCCCGAGCCGCCAGGGGAAGGGGGCCAACTTGGTGGCCAGGCACAGCCTGTCCCGCTGCTGGGGAGGCAGGGCGGCGCTGAAGCGGCCCAACAAAGCCTCGCTGCGACCGTTGAAACGGCCAGTGCCGTAGGAGTCGGCGGTGTCGAACATCTGCAGACCGCAGGCCACGGCCCGCTGGAATGTGGCCTCCAGAACGGGATCCTGGCGGGGGTCGTATCCCCAGAGCAACTGGTTCCCCCAGGCCCAGGTGCCCACACCAATCCCGGGCAACGGATGCGCCATGGTGGACTGCCGTGCCTGCGGTGCTGCCCCACGATGCCCGATGTCACCAACCCTGGCACCATCAACCCAGGTGCCACCGACAACCGGGGCCCGGCCACAGGCGACCCAGCCCCCGCACCCGAGCCCATTCTTTGCCAACACTGCGGGCGCACCGCCAGCAACGGCATCAGCTGCCAGGGCAGCTGCGTGGCTGACTCGGGCTACTGAGCCACCCCCTGGGCTGATGCCTCTCCTGCTGCCGATTCACCGCCTGCCGGCCCGCCTGGCCGTGGTGCTGGTCCTGAGCCTGGACGGCGCCGTGCAGGCGGAAGGGTTCGGGCGCTGGGACACCAAACTGCGCGATTGCTCCCTGCTCCAAGGGCGGATGGAGTTGCCCCTGCAGGCCCAACAGCAAACCTGCCAACGGCTGCGGCTCGAGCAAAACATGGAGGGTCTGCTGAGCGTGCGGCTGATCCAACCGTCGGCCCACCAGCGCTTCGGCAGCCAGACCCTGGTCTTCGGTGGCGTGCTGGCCGCAGGGCAGCAGACGATGCGCTGCAACACCAATGGCGAATGCCAACCCCGCTGGCCGATCCGCCTGGAGGTGGCCACCGTGGCCAGCAGCCTGGCCGATGACCAAGGGGTGGCACCGACCCTGCCGACGGCCCAACTGGCCCGGGGCAGCTGCCTGCTGGAACGCCGCACCCTGCAATGTCAGGCCCGCGACCAGAACGGCCACTTCTGGGAGGCCAAGGCCCGGCACTGATCATCGGTCGTGCTGGGTGTGCGCGCATGAACACCCAGCACGACAATGACCTTTGCTAAGCAGAAATACTCAGTATCTTTATCTTGTCGTGATGAGCGACGGGAGACCTGTCCCTGGCGGAGTCGAACACGCCAGGGATTTTTTTGTGACTAAGTCTTGCGCCTGCTCACGTCAGACCCGCTGTCCTGACTTGGATTCACCCGGTGGAGGAGTTCGACCCTTCATCGCTTGAGGAAGCGGGCGGAAGGGTTGTTCCCGTCGCCGCCGCCCTGCTCCTCCCGCTTGCCTTGAACCCTGATTCCAATCGGCACTGAGGCGGTTTTCGCCGGAACGTCCTACTTCCTGCTGCCTTCCAGATCCGTATCGGATCCGTTCTGGTGGCCGTTCAGGTGCTTCTCGCAAGCGTTGACGGTTGTGCCGATCAGCAGGGTCGCAGCGGTGAGAGCAAGGAGCAGCAGGCGCTTCATCGGTTCTGGGGGAGTGCCCTCAGGATATGGGCGGTTGTGCTGGGGTGCCTGGAGTGTTGCAAGGTGCTCACCGATCAAGCCAGCAAAAAAGCGGCCAGCTCTCGCGGCCAATAAAGAGGCGGCACCCAGATTCGAACTGGGGGTAAAGGATTTGCAATCCTCTGCCTTACCACTTGGCCATGCCGCCGCACAGGGAGCAAACTCCCTGCAGCGGATCGTATCAGCCATGGCATGTCCTCCCGTCTGCTGGTTCTGAGCAACGGCCACGGGGAGGATCTGATCGCCCAGCGCGTGCTGCAGGCCCTGCGGCAGCGGCGGCCCGATCTGATCGTGCGGGTGCTGCCCCTGGTCGGGCTGGGGGAGGCCTTCGCCGCCGACGAAGCCGCTGGCCATCTGCAGCGGCTCGGCCCCCAGCTGCAGCTCCCCAGCGGCGGCTTCAGCAACCAGAGCCTGCGGGGCCTGGCCCGCGACCTGGCCGCCGGCCTGCCCCTGCTGAGCTGGCGGCAGCTACGCCTGGTGCGCGTCTGGGCCCGCCAGGGCGATCCGGTGCTGGCCGTCGGCGACCTGCTGCCCCTGCTGCTGGCCTGGAGCAGCGGCGGCCGTTTCGGCTTCATCGGCACCCCCAAAAGCGACTGCACCTGGGCCTCGTCAGGGCCACCCGGCTGGCGCCCCTCGCCCCTGGCGGATGCCTACCACCGCTGCAAAGGCAGCGAATGGGATCCGTGGGAATGGGCCGTGATGGGCAGCCGGCGCTGCCGGCTCGTGGCCGTGCGCGACAGGCTCACCGCCCGCGGGCTACGCCGCCATGGGGTGGCGGCCCTGGCTCCCGGAAACCCGATGATGGATGGCTTCCCCCACGCCCCTCTGCCGGCCTGGCTGCAGAGCCAACGGCGCCTCATCCTGCTGGCCGGCAGCCGCCTGCCCGAATCCCTCGCCAACGCCCGCCGGCTGCTGGGCTGCCTGGCGCTGGGGCAGCCGCCCGATCCGGCGGTGGTGCTGGTGGCCTCAGGCTCAACCCCCAGCGCGGCAGCCTGGGCCCAGCTCCTGAAGAGTGGGGGCTTCACCCCGATGCCCCTGAGCGCGGAAGCGGCCGCCATCGGCGCCAGCGCCAGCTGGGGAAGGGGCCGCTGGCAGCTGCTGCTGGGCCAGCACAGCTTCAGCCGCTGGGCGAGCTGGGCCGAACTGGGCCTGGCCACCGCCGGCACCGCCACCGAACAACTGGCGGGGCTGGGGGTGCCGTCGCTGTCGCTGCCGGGCCCAGGTCCGCAGTTCAAGGCGGGCTTTGCCCGCCGCCAGAGCCGGCTGCTCGGCGGTGCCGTGCAGCCCTGCCAGAGCCCGGAGCATCTGGTCCGGCGGCTGCAGGAGTTGCTCGAGGATCCCCACGAACGGGCGCGGCGCGCAGCCTGGGGCCGCCGCCGCATGGGGCCAGCCGGCGGCAGCGCTCGGCTGGCTGCGTTGGTGGAGCAGCGCCTGCTGGGATGATGCGGCCATCCTCTGCCTCTGCGCTGCCATGGCCGGCATTCCTGATCGGGCCTACAACGCCGCCTGCGGCAAGTTGGCCAGCCAGTTGGGCATCAGCCTGGCGGCCGCCCGCCGCAAGGTGGATGTGAAGGCCTCCCAGCAGGGGCTCCGGGAGACGGCCGCCAAGCTGGCCCTGGCCGAGCAGATGCTGGAGGAGACCCAGGGCAGCGGCGCCAACAACCACGACCTGCTCACCTCCCTGCTCGAAGCGGTGGGCAACGACGAGAACTTCATGGTTGAAGACTGAATCGTCGAAGACTGACGCGCCGCCCAGGCGTGGCTCAGCGGTTGCCGCCGGTGGAGTGCTCGAACAGCAGGTGGAAGCGCTGGCGATCGAGATCGGCGAACACCGGAAGACAGCCGAAGCAGCGCTGAGCCAACTCCCAGCGCTCCTCGCGCTTGAGCATGGTTTCCAGCCGGTCCCGGGCCGGCAGCAGGTAGCGCACATCCCCGGCGGCATAGGCCAACTGGGCATCGGAGAGATCTTCAACCCGGCCCCAGTCGGAGCTCTGGGCCTGCTTGTCGAGCTCAACGCCCACCAACTCCTGCACCACCTCCTTGAGACCGTGGCGAGGGCTGTAGGTGCGGCCCAGGCGGCTGGCCACCTTGGTGCAGAAGATCGGGTTCACCGTGATGCCGAGGTTTTCGGCCAGGGCGGCCACATCGAAGCGGGCGAAGTGGAACACCTTCTCGATCGCCGGGTTTTCCATCAGCGCCTGGAGCCGGGGCGCCTCGCTCTGGCCCCGGGCCAGACGGATGCAGCACACGTTGTCGTGGTCGTCGCAGATCTGCACCAGGCAGAGGCGATCGCGGCCGTGGATCAGGCCCATGGCTTCGGTGTCCACCGCGAGGGCCCGCGCACCGGCAAACAGGGCGGCCCACTCCGCGTCGAGGTCAGCATCGAACACGGCGAAGCGTGCGGGGGCCGGCAGGTTGCTGGGGGCGGACGGGGCGGCCATGCGGAGGGAACAAGTGCGCCCCCATGCTGGCAAGCCACGGCCCCCCGGCTGGCGGCACAATGGGGGGATGGCCAACCTCGGCTCCACCCTGCTGCTCACCCTGCTCCTGGCCATCGGCCTGGTGTTCTTTTTGCGGGCTGCCAGCAAAGACCGCACCACCGTGGTGGACGTGCGCTCGTCGCGGCCGCCTCTGGAGGTGCTGACCCGGCTCAGCGAGTGGCTGCAGCAGCGCGGCTGGCAGACCGAATCGAGTGATCCAGAGCGGCGTCATCTGCGCTTCCGCGCCGAAGTCGCCGCCAGCCCCTGGCTGGCTGTTCTGCTGTCGGTGCTCGGGGCCGTGGGGGCCGCCTGCCTCGGGCTGGTGCTGCGGCAATTGCTGCCCCAACTGGGCTGGTGGCCGCTGCTGCTGGCGCTGCTGGGCCCGGCGGCGGGCCTGATCTACCGCAACCGGGCGATGCGGGCCGAAACCCTGGAGCTGCGCCTGATCAGCCACGACAGCGCCACCGGCAGTGCCCTGCGGCTGCGGGCCCACCGCGACGAGCTGATCGCCCTTGAGCTGGAACTGGGCCCCCAGCTGGGTCTGTTCAGCGACGGCAAGCTGCTCAGCTCCCCCATCTAGCCCTTCCACCAGCCCAGCCATGGATCGACGTCGGTGGGTTGGTGCCGTGTTGCTTGGGGCCCTCACCCTGGGCTCCGCCGCCGCGGCCCAGGCCCCGCTGCTGGCCAACCTGGATCCCCTGACTGGCCCCCGCAGCCGACTGAGCAAAGACTGGCTGGGCCAGGTCCCCTTGCCCAGCCGCACCGAAATCCTCGTGCTGGCCGGCCATGCCGACTCCCAGGGGATCGGCGGAGCCGGCACGGCAGGCGCCGCGGTCGATCTTGCCGGGGCCGCCCCGATGCAGCCCGGCATCCGCGATGAGCTCTACTGGAACCTGCTCACCGCCAAGGCGGTGGTGGCCCTGGGGCAGCAGCGCGGCCTGGCGATCCGCTTCTACGAACCACCCCTGCGCACGATCGCCAACGCCGACGATCCCCGCACCAACTGGAGCGTGGGCAAGGCCCATGCGGAGGCCGGTGGCTATGCCCTCGAAATCCACTACGACGCCTATGGCCCCGACGGGGTGGGATCGGGCCTGATCCCACCGCTGCATCGCCCGCCCAGCCGCCTCGACGAAAGCCTGGCGATCGCCTTTGGCCCCTACCCCCTGCTTTACCGCAACGGCCTCGGGGCCCCCAGACGTGGAATTGCCATCCTGGAGATTGGCAAGCTGGAGGGCAGCCTGGAGGCGGCGCTGCGCAATCCCCGCAGCCGCGATGCGGCGATCGCCGCGATTGCCGAGCGGGTGGTGAGTGCGCTGCAGCAGGGCCTTGCATCCGGCGCTGCGGAGCCTGAGGGTGTGGCGATCAGTCCACCGCCTGATGGGGGGCGCAGCGCCCCACAAGCGAGCCGTCCTTCAACCAATCCTGGGGGAGAGTGAACAGGTCGGTGAGCAGGGCCTCGCGGCTGCCAGGTTCTGGCTGGTAGCCGTATTCCCAGCGCACCAGCGGGGGTAGCGACATCAAAATCGACTCAGTGCGGCCATTGGTCTGCAAGCCGAAGATCGTGCCCCGATCGAACACCAGGTTGAACTCCACATAGCGGCCGCGCCGGTAGAGCTGGAAGTCGCGCTCGCGGGTGCTGAAGGGGGTGAACTGGCGCTTCTCGGCGATGGGCACATAGCTCGGCAGGAAGGCATTGCCGCAGGCGGAGGCCAGCTGGAACAACTGCTCCCAGCTCTGGTTCACCGCACCAACGGCCTGGCTGGCGGCCGCGGCCGGGCCACTCGGGTTCTGGCCCTTGTAGAGGACGCCGCGTGGATCCTGGTAGTCGTAGAAGATGCCGCCCACACCACGGGTTTCGCCGCGGTGCTTGAGGAAGAAGTATTCATCGCACCAGGGCTTGAACACCTCGTAATAGGCGGGGTTCACGCTGTCGCAGGCCCCCTTGAGGGTGCGGTGGAAATGCTTGGCGTCTTCCAGGAAGGGGTAGTAGGGGGTGAGGTCGGCGCCGCCACCAAACCACCACACCGGGCCCGCCTCGAAGTAGCGGTAGTTGAGGTGAACGGTGGGGATGTAGGGGTTGCGGGGGTGCAGCACCATCGAGGTGCCGGTGGCAAACCAGCGGTGGCCCTTGGCCTCGGGCCGCTGGCTCAGGATCGAGGGGGGCAGCTCGGAGCCTTCCACCTCGGAGAAATTGACGCCGCCCTGCTCAAACACGCGGCCCTGCTTGATCACCCGCGAGCGGCCGCCACCGCCCTCGGGGCGCACCCAGCTCTCCTCTTCAAAACGGCCGACGCCATCGAATTGCTCCAGGCCGGCGCAGATGGAGTCCTGCAGGCCCATCAGCAGAGCCTTGGCCCGCTGGCGCGAATCGGCCGGCGGGGCCTCCAGGGCCAGCTTGTTTTTGCCACGCGCCAGCAGGGCCTTGAGCATCGACAGTGCGCCGAAAGAGCGCCGGAAAGGTCTCACCATTTCAGGCCACCCCCCATCCACACAAGTGTTCGAGAGGGTCTGTCACGGCGAGGCCACAGCGCGGTCACGGTCATGGCTTCGGCCGTGGCCCCTAGGATCGCGGGCCTTGTTCACCTCCCCGATGGCTTCTGTGGAGCAGGCCCTTGCCGCCCTCAACGCCGTCCAGGATGCGGGCAGCGGGCGCAGCCTGATGGAGCTGGGCTGGATTCAGGAGCCCCGGCTGGACGGCGATCGAGCCGTATTCCGGCTGGCCCTACCCGGCTTTGCCCAGAGCCAGCGCGACCGCATTGCCACCGAGGCTAGAGCCGCCCTGCTCGCCCTCGACGGCGTGAACGACGTGCAGATCGAACTGGCCCAACCCGCCGGCTCCGCCCCGATCGGGGCGGGCGGCCAGGGACAACTACCAGAACGCCAGGCCATCCCGGGCGTCCGTCAGGTGATCGCCGTCAGCAGCGGCAAGGGGGGCGTGGGCAAGAGCACGGTGGCCGTCAACCTGGCCTGCGCCTTGGCCGCCTCCGGACTGAAGGTCGGCCTCCTGGATGCCGACATCTACGGCCCCAACGCCCCAACCATGCTGGGGGTGGCTGACCGCACCCCCGAGGTGCGCGGCGAAGGTGCCCACCAGGTGCTCACCCCAATCGAGACCTGTGGCATCGCCATGGTGTCGATGGGGCTGCTGATCCAGGAGAACCAACCGGTGATCTGGCGGGGTCCGATGCTCAACGGCATCATCCGCCAGTTTCTCTATCAAGTGGATTGGGGCGAGCGGGATGTGCTGATCGTGGATCTGCCGCCCGGCACCGGCGACGCCCAACTCACCATCGCCCAGGCCGTTCCGATGGCCGGGGCGATCATCGTCACCACCCCGCAACAGGTGTCCCTTGCCGATGCCCGCCGCGGCCTGGCGATGTTCCTGCAGATGGGGGTGACCGTGCTGGGCGTGGTCGAAAACATGAGCGTCTTCATTCCGCCGGATGCTCCCGACAAGCGCTACGCCCTGTTTGGCAGCGGCGGCGGGGCCCGCCTGGCGGATGAAGCCGGCGTCCCCCTGCTGGCCGAATTGCCCCTGGAGATGCCGGTTCGGGAAGGCGGCGATAGCGGCCGTCCCGTGGTGCTCAGCCATCCCGATTCGGCCAGCGCCCAAGCCTTCCTGGCCCTGGCCCAGCGCATCGGCGCCGCCCACCTGGTGCCAGCCTGAATCCGATGCTGGGCCAGTGGGGACGGCGAAAAAATCGATTCTTCCGCGGCCGCGGCCGGAAGAAGAGCCCTCTGGCCGACGTCGACCTCATCCTCTGGGGGATCCCCTGGGCCATGGTGGCGCTGGCAGGGATCCTGATCGCCAGCACCCAGCGCCAGGCGGATTACGCCGATTGGTACCAGCACTGGGTGACGGCTGCGGTGGGCATGGTGGTGGCCCTGCTGCTAGCGCGGATGCCGCTGGAGCGGCTGATCCCCTGGAAGTGGCCGATCTACGGCGCCATGGTGGCCAGCCTGATCGCCGTGCGGATCGTGGGCACCAGCGCCCTGGGCGCCCAGAGCTGGATCAACATCGGTGGCTTCTACGTGCAGCCTTCGGAATTCGCCAAGGTGGGCGCAATCCTCCTGCTGGCCGGCGTGCTGGCCCGGCATCCGGTGGATCGCCCGGTCGACCTGGTGCGTCCTGTGGGCCTGATCGCCCTCCCCTGGCTGCTGGTGTTCGTGCAGCCCGACCTGGGCAGCTCCCTGGTGTTTGGAGCCGTGCTGCTGGTGATGCTGTTCTGGGCGGGGATGCCTGGGGCATGGGTGCTGCTGCTGCTCTCTCCCCTAGTAGCGGCCATCGTGGCAGGCACCCTGCCCTGGCTGCTGCTGGGCTGGATTCCGCTGATGGGCTGGCTGGCCTGGACGAGCCTGCCCTGGAAACGGGTGGCCCTGGCCATCAGCCTGGCGGTGCAGGGGGTGTTCGCAGTGGCGGCCCCGTGGCTGTGGGAACACGGCCTACGGCCGCACCAGCGGGCTCGCCTCACCCTCTTTCTTGATCCTGCCCAGGATCCCCTCGGTGGCGGCTACCACCTGCTGCAGAGCACCGTGGGCATTGGCTCGGGCCAAATCTGGGGCACTGGGCTGATGCATGGCTCCCTCACCAAACTGCGCTTCATCCCTGAGCAGCACACGGATTTCATCTTCAGCGCCCTCGGCGAGGAAACGGGCTTTCTCGGCTCAGTGCTGGTGGTAGCCGGGTTTGTGCTGCTGATGTGGCGGCTGCTGCAGATCGCCGGACGGGCCCGCAGCGACTACGAAGCACTGGTGGTGGTAGGAATCGGCGCGATGCTGATGTTCCAGGTGGTGGTCAACATCAACATGACGATCGGACTGGGACCGATCACCGGCATCCCGTTGCCCTGGCTCAGCTACGGACGCTCCGCCATGCTCGTCAACTTCATCTCCCTTGGCCTGTGTGCCTCCGTGGCACGCCGGGGCCGCATCTCCCAGGGGCGCTGGTGAGCCTGGCCGACCTGCGACGCTGCCTGGCCGAGGGCGTGCCGGCCGGTGTCGGCAGCGAAGACACCGTGCGGCGCCAGTGGTGGGCAGCCCTGGCCACCCTGCAGGAGGACTTCCTGCTGCAGGGCCAGCCCCTCTACGGACTGTGGCTGGCCGCCCCCCTGCCCGCGCTCTACGAACCGGCCCTGTTGCAGCAGCTCCAGGGCTGGGTGTGGGCCCCGCGCGAGCTCGACGACTTGCTACCCGGCTCTGCCCCGCTGCTACCCGGAGCGGGTAGGGCCGCCAGCACGGGTGGGTTCCAGCGGCTGGTGCTGGAGGAAGACGACGGCACCGATCCGCTGCTGCTGGTGATCACCCCCCAGCTGCAGGTGGCGCTCTGCCTGGATGGCCCGCCCGAAGGCCGGCGCCTGATCGTGCGCTTCGACCCGGCAGCTCTTTCAGAAGCTCTGCGGCTGATCCACGAACGGCTGCTGGCCCGCGACCCGCAAGCCTCGTCAGCCCTTCGCAGCGCCCTACAACGGCTGGGCCCCCTGCGCAGCGACGACCAGCTGGGCCTGCGCTTCTGGCCGCGGATGGGCGAACGGCTGGCCGCGATGGCCCCCAGCCTCACCCTGCAACCCCTGGTGCACGGCGGCACAGCGCGGGATCGCCCCGGCGGCGACACCCCCCGGGCCATCAGCAGCGAACTGGCCCTGCTGGAGGCCCTCACCCATGAGGTGCGCACGCCGCTGGCCACGATTCGCACCCTGATCCGCTCTTTGCTGCGGCGCGATGATCTCTCGCCTGTGGTGCGCCAGCGCCTGGAGCAGATCGACGGCGAATGCAGCGAGCAGATTGACCGGTTTGGGTTGATCTTTCTGGCGGCTGAACTGCAGCGGCAACCAGGCGGCGAGGCCACCCTCGAGAATCACGCCCTCGCCCGCACCGACCTCAGCCAGGTGCTGCGCCAGCACCAGGAGCTGTGGCAACGGCAGCTAGCCCGCCGGGGCCTGGAGCTGGAGCTGGAGATCGCCGCAGGCCTATCGCCGGTGCTGAGTGATCCGGCCCGCCTGGAAACCACGCTGGGCGGCCTGATCGACCGGTTCAGCCGCGGCCTGCCCAGCGGCAGCCGCGTGACCGTGAGCCTGCTGCCAGCGGGGTCACGGCTGAAGCTGCAACTCAGCAGCGAGGGCCACCGCCTCGAGGACACCGCCTCCGCAGAGGACAGTGAACAGCGGGAGTTGGTGGGGCCGGTGCTGAGCTGGAATCCAGCCACCGGCAGCCTGCAGCTCAGCCGCCAAGCCACCCAGCGGCTGTTCCATCGCCTCGGCGGCCGCCTGACGGAACGCAGCGGCAGCGGCCTCACCGTGTTCTTTCCCGTGTGCTGAAGATCCGACGGGAGGAGCCGTTTGTTGACGGGTGTGAAGAGTGGAGCAGAAGCCCCGATCCGGTCAAAAACACGGTGCTAGTTTCCGGCTGAAACGTTCCAAAGCCATGGCAGCGACGGTGCTCAGCGGTCAACTCCCGAAGTACATCGGCAGCACCGGCGGCCTGCTGAACTCTGCTGAAACTGAGGAGAAATACGCCATCACCTGGAGCAGCCCGAAGGAACAGGTGTTCGAGCTGCCCACCGGTGGCGCCGCCCACATGAATGAGGGCGAAAACCTGATGTATTTCGCCCGCAAGGAGCAGTGCCTGGCGCTCGGCACCCAACTGCGCACCAAGTTCAAGCCCCGGATCGAGGACTACAAGATTTACCGGATTTTCCCCGGCGGCGACACCGAGTTCCTGCACCCCAAAGACGGCGTCTTCCCTGAGAAGGTCAACGAAGGCCGCGCCATGGTGGGTCATAACCCCCGCCGGATCGGTGCCAACCCCAATCCCGCCAACCTCAAGTTCACGGGCAAGAACACCTTCGACGCCTGAGCAGCGTCGATCAACCCCCATAAAGGCGGGGCCAGGCGCCCCGTTTTTTTTGCCTGCCCGCCCGATGCCCAGCCCCGATCGCGATGGCCTTGCCCAGCAGGCGTTCCTCGAGGCGGTGGCGGCTGGCAACAGCTTCATTCCCCTCTGGAAGTGCTGGCCCGCCGACCTGGAAACACCGCTCACCACCTGGCTGAAGGTGGGCGCCCGCCACGACCACGGCGCACTGCTGGAGTCGGTGGAGGGCGGTGAGCGGATCGGCCGCTGGAGCTTCGTCGTCAGCGACCCCCTCTGGACCCTCACCAGCCGCGGGGAGCGCTCGGAGCGCCGCTGGCGCGACGGCCGCTGCGAGCCGTTGCAGGGCAACCCCTTTTCCTTGCTGCGCCAGTGCCTGGAGCCCCTGACCAGCGCCCCGATCCCCGGCCTGCCGCCGGTGGGGCAATTGTTTGGCTTCTGGGGCTATGAGCTGATCCGCTGGATCGAGCCGAGCGTGCCGGTGCACCAGGCCCCGGAGGGTGCTCCACCGGATGGCTGCTGGATGCTGGCCGACAGCTTGCTGGTGTTCGACCAGGTCAAGCGCCAGATCACCGCCGTGGCCTATGCCGACCTGAGCAGCGGCCAGGATCCCCAGGCCGCCTACGCCGCCGCCGCCGCCCGCATCGCCGCCCTGGAGGAGCGCATGCATGGGCCCCTGCCGGACTCCGTCACCCCCCTGCGCTGGCACGATGCCAGCGTTCGTGAAATCGCCAGCGCTCTCACCACCGGCAGCAACGTGGGCCAGGCAGCCTTCGAAGCCGCCGTGCGCCGTGGGGCAGAGCACATCGAAGCGGGCGATGTGTTCCAGCTGGTGCTGAGCCAGCGGCTGGAAACCCGGATCGAGCGCGATCCCTTCGAGCTCTACCGCAGCCTGCGGATGGTGAATCCATCGCCCTACATGGCGTTCTTCAACTTCGGCGGCTGGTATCTGATCGGCTCGAGCCCGGAGGTGATGGTGAAGGCCGAACCCACCGCGAATGGGTCTGTGAAAGCCTCCCTGCGGCCAATCGCCGGCACCCGCCCCCGTGGCGCCGATGAGGCCGAAGATCTAGCCCTGGAGGCCGACCTGCTGGCCGATCCCAAGGAACGGGCCGAGCACGTGATGCTGGTGGATCTGGGCCGCAACGACCTGGGCCGGGTCTGCCAGCCCGGCACCGTCCAGGTGAGCGATCTGATGGTGATCGAGCGCTATTCCCACGTGATGCACATCGTCAGCCAGGTGGAGGGGCTCCTGGCGCAGGGGCAAACGGTGTGGGATCTGCTGATGGCCTCCTTCCCGGCCGGAACCGTCAGCGGCGCCCCCAAGATCCGCGCCATGCAGCTGATCCATGCTCTGGAGCCGGATGCCCGCGGCCCCTATTCAGGGGTGTATGGCGGCGTCGACCTGGCCGGCGCCCTCAACACCGCCATCACCATCCGCACCATGGTGGTTCTGCCCCATCCCGAGGGGGGCTGGCGCGTGCAAGTGCAAGCCGGCGCCGGCGTGGTGGCCGATTCCAAGCCCGAAGCCGAATACCAGGAAACCCTCAACAAGGCCCGGGGCATGCTGAAGGCCCTGGCCTGTCTGCTGCCGGCCCAGCCATGAGCTCGCCTCTTTTGCTGAAGGGTTTTGAAGTGGAGCTGTACACCGGCCGGGCCGACGGCACGGTGGTGGGCTGCTCGGCCGAGGCGGCGGCGGCCCTGGAGGGCTTCGTGACCGAGCCGGACCACCGCAACCTCGAATACATCACCCCCCCGGATGCCAGCTACACCCGCCAGCTGCAGCTGCTGCTCGAGCCGCGCCAACGGCTGCGCCACTGGCTGGCCAGCCGCCAGCTCACCCTGCTGCCCGGCAGCACCCTGAGCCTGGGCGACAGCCACCGCTTCGAGCGCTCCGACCCCAACAACCTTTACCACGGCTACATCGAAACCACCTACGGCACCAAGGTGGTGACCGCCAGCGTGCACATCAACCTGGGGCTGAGCAGCGCCCCCGAACAGATGGACAGCCTGTTTGCCGGGCTGCGGCTGATGCGCTGCGAGGCGGCCCTGCTGCTGGCCCTCAGTGCCAGCTCACCGTTTCTCGATGGGGCCGCCACCGGCGCTCACTCCCAGCGCTGGCTGCAGTTTCCGCTGACGCCCGCGGATGTGCCGCTGTTTGTGGACCACCAGCACTACATCCGCTGGATGGGGCAGCAACTGGAGCTGGGCACGATGCAGAACGTGCGCCACCTCTGGACGTCGGTGCGGCCCAATGGCGACAACCGGCCCCACGACCTCAACCGGCTGGAGATCCGCATCTGCGATCTGGTGACCGATCCGCTGGTGCTGCTGGCGATCACGGCCTACGCCGAACTGCGCTTGCAGCAGTTGTTGCGCGACCCGAAGCGCAACGACCCACTGCAAACAAGCCGGCTGAGCCCCGCCCAACTGGCCAAGCTGGCGGATGCCAACGACCGCGCCGCAGCCCGTTCCAGCCTGGAGGCCACGCTGCATCACTGGCGCGACGGGGCGCCGGTGACCGCCCGCCACTGGCTGCGCGAACACCTGGCGGAGCTGACGCCCCTGGCCGATGAGCTTGGCCTGAGCGCCGTGCTGGCCCCCCTGCAGAACGTGCTCGACAACGGCAATCAAGCCATGCGCTGGCTGGCGGGTCTGGAGGCCGGCCTCTCCATCGAGGAGCTCCTCAGCCGGGAGATCCAGGCAATGGCCGACCAGGAAACAGCCCTGCAGGAGGCGACTGGACTGCTGGACGCAACTGGCACAGTCGGAGGGCCGAGTCCTTTGGGATGATCATGGATCTTCTTGCTGCCGATCCGGCTCCCATGCGGCAGTCCACGCCCACCCCGCCCGCCTCGCAACGGGTCACCCGCCTGCTGGGCGAGCGACTGGAGCTGGTCGAAGACCTGTGGGAAACCGTGCTGCGCAGCGAATGCCCCCCCGGGCAGGCGGAGCGGCTGCTGCGCCTGAAACACCTCAGCGACCCCAGTGAAGGGGAAGACAGCACCGGCGGCGATGCCAGCAGCGCGATCGTGCAGCTGATCCGGGAGATGGATCTGGCCGAAGCGATCGCTGCGGCCCGGGCGTTCTCCCTCTATTTCCAACTGGTCAACATTCTCGAGCAGCA
The DNA here is from genome assembly GCF_024346335.1 of Cyanobium sp. ATX 6E8. Classification (NCBI taxonomy): domain Bacteria; kingdom Bacillati; phylum Cyanobacteriota; class Cyanophyceae; order Synechococcales; family Prochlorococcaceae; genus Cyanobium; species Cyanobium sp. ATX 6E8. The sequence goes on from NZ_JAGQCT010000006.1 coordinate 42,756, forward strand.
CATCGAGGAGGACAGCTACCTCGACAGCCTCAAAAACCAGGACAGCTGCCCCAGCGACCCCTTCCTGCCGGCCCTGGCGAACCAGACCGACCCCGCCACCTTCCGCCAGCTGTTCGAGCGGCTGCGCAGCCTGAATGTGCCTCCAGCCCAGCTGGAAAACCTGCTGCGCACCCTTGATCTGCGGCTGGTGTTCACGGCCCATCCCACCGAGATCGTGCGCCACACGGTGCGGCACAAACAGCGGCGGGTGGCCACCCTCATCCAGAAGCTGGAGCAGGGCAGCGGCCTCAACAGCCTGGAGCGCCAGAGCCTGCGGCTGCAGCTGGAGGAGGAGATCCGGCTGTGGTGGCGCACCGACGAACTGCACCAGTTCAAACCCACGGTGCTCGATGAGGTCGACTACGCCCTGCACTACTTCCAGCAGGTGCTCTTCGACGCCATGCCGCAGCTGCGCGACCGGATTCGCGCCGCCCTGAAGGTCAGCTACCCGGACGTGGAGCCGCCGCGGGATGCGTTCTGCACCTTCGGTTCCTGGGTCGGTTCCGACCGGGACGGCAACCCCTCGGTCACCCCCGACATCACCTGGCGGACCGCCTGCTATCAGCGACAGCTGATGCTGGAGCGCTACATCAAGGCGGTGACGGAGCTGCGCGACCAGCTCAGCATCTCGATGCAGTGGAGCCAGGTGAGCCCGGCCCTGCTCGAATCGCTGGAGATGGACCGGCTGCGCTTCCCCGAGATCTACGAGGAACGGGCGGCCCGCTACCGACTCGAGCCCTACCGGCTCAAGCTCAGTTACACCCTGGAGCGGCTGCGGCTGACCCACCAGCGCAACCAGCAGCTGGCCGATGCGGGCTGGGAATCACCCTGTGACGGCAGTGCCCCGCCGCCGCCGATGGGGGGCAGCTTGACGCCTCCAGCCTCCCAGGAGCTGCACTACAGCACGGTCGATGAGTTTCGCAACGACCTGGAGCTGATCCAGGACAGCCTCGAAGGCACCGGCCTCAGCTGCGAGTTGCTGCAGCACCTGATCAGCCAGGCCCAGATCTTCGCCTTCTGCCTGGCCAGCCTCGACATCCGCCAGGAGAGCACCCGCCACAGCGACGCCCTCGACGAACTCAGCCGCTACCTGCAGCTGCCCGTGCCCTACGGGGAGATGGACGAGCAGCAGCGGGTGGAGTGGCTGCTGACGGAGCTGCAGACCCGCCGGCCCCTGCTGCCGCCCGCAGCCCAGTGGAGCGCTGCCGCGGCGGAAACCTTTGCCGTGTTCCGCATGCTGCAGCGGCTGCAGCAGGAATTCGGCTCCCGCATCTGCCGCACCTATGTGATCTCGATGAGTCACACGGTGTCCGACCTGCTGGAGGTGCTGCTGCTGGCCAAGGAGGCCGGCCTGGTCGACCCGATGGCCCAGAAAGCCGGCTTGCTGGTGGTGCCGCTGTTTGAAACGGTCGAAGATCTCCAGGGGGCCCCGGCGGTGATGGGCACCCTGTTCCGCCATCCCTTCTACCGGGCTTTGCTGGCCAGCGATGGCGGCCAGCCCCTGCAGGAAGTGATGCTGGGCTACTCCGACAGCAACAAGGATTCCGGCTTCCTCTCCAGCAACTGGGAGATCCACAAAGCCCAGATCGCCCTGCAGCGGCTGGCGATCGAGCACGGGATCGCCCTGCGCATCTTCCACGGCCGCGGCGGCTCGGTGGGCCGGGGCGGCGGTCCTGCCTACCAGGCGATCCTGGCCCAGCCCAGTGGCACCCTCAGCGGCCGGATCAAGATCACCGAGCAGGGAGAGGTGCTCGCCTCGAAATACTCCCTACCGGAGCTGGCGCTCTACAACCTGGAGACGGTTACCACCGCCGTGCTGCAGAACAGCCTGGTGAGCACCCCCGTCGACGACACCCCCAGCTGGAATGACCTGATGGGCCGGCTGGCGGCCCGCTCCCGCGACCACTACCGGGCCCTGGTGCATGACAATTCCGACCTGGTGGCCTTCTTCCAGCAGGTGACGCCGATCGAAGAGATCAGCAAACTGCAGATCTCCAGCCGCCCGGCCCGCCGCAAAGGTGGCGCCAAAGACCTCTCAAGCCTGCGGGCCATTCCCTGGGTGTTCGGCTGGACCCAGAGCCGCTTCCTGCTGCCCAGTTGGTTTGGGGTGGGGGCCGCCCTGCAGGAGGAGCTGCACCAGGACCCCGGCCAGATGGAGCTGCTGCGGTTGCTGTATCAGCGCTGGCCGTTCTTCCGCATGCTGGTCTCCAAGGTCGAGATGACCCTCTCCAAGGTTGATCTGGATCTAGCCCACCACTACGTCCAGGTGCTGGGCCGCAGCGAACACCGCGAAGCCTTTGAGCACATCTTCCAGGTGATTGCAGCCGAATTCGTGCTCACCAGGGATCTGGTGCTGGCGATCACCGGCCACAGCCTGCTCCTGGATGGCGATCCGGCGCTGCAGCTGTCGGTGGATCTGCGCAACCGCACGATCATTCCCCTGGGCTTCCTGCAGGTGGCCCTGCTGCGGCGGCTACGCGACCAAAACCGCCAACCACCGATGAGCGAAGCGGCCGCCGCCGCAAGCGACGATGGCCGCACCTACAGCCGCAGCGAACTGCTGAGGGGGGCCCTGCTCACCATCAACGGCATCGCGGCGGGCATGCGCAACACCGGCTAAACCCAGCTCTGGACTCCCTCTTGATCCCCTTCCGCAGCCAGCCCCCAGCCCCACGTCTGCGGGAGGGCTATCGCCTGCTGGCCGAAGGGGCGCCCAGCCCTGAATCCCTCAACCGACTCCTGGTGGCTAGTGGCGATCAGCCGCGCCCGGCCGAGCGCTGGCAGCGGGTGCTGGAGTGCAGCCTCTGGCACCTGGCCATAGCCGCCCCCGATGGGCAGCTGGTGGGCTTCGTGCGGGCCACCAGTGATCTGGCCCTCAACGCCAACCTCTGGGACCTCTGTGCCGATCCAGCCGATCCTGGCCAGAGCGAGATCCTGGCGGTGCTGGTGCATGGCGCCCTGGGACGGCTGCGCCGGGAGCTGGCGGGGTGCAGCATTTCCCTCTCGGCACCACCGGAAGCCCTCACGGCACTGGAGCGCTATGGCTTTGCCGTGGATCCCGGAGGGATCCGGGCGATGGGCCTCATCTTGAAAACCTGATTGCAAACGAGCATGGAGGGACTCGAACCCCCGACCCTCAGAACCGGAATCTGATGCTCTATCCAACTGAGCTACATGCCCAAGGCCGAACCTCGGTGGGCTTACCTTAACCGCTCACCGCGTCTGACCCATCCGGCTGCACCGCCTGGAGCTGCTGCGTTTTCGCAATATCAGTCGACTGGAGCTGGCCATGGAAGCTCCCCGGCTGCTGGTGATTGGTGCCAACGGCGAGGGCAAATCCAATCTGCTCGAGGCTGTGGAGTTGCTGGGTTGCCTGCGCTCCCACCGCACCGGCAGCGACCGCGACCTGATCCAGCACGGGGAGTCGAGCAGCCAGGTGCGAGCCGCCACCGGCAACGGTGATCTGCTGCAGCTCCACCTGCGCCGCAGCGGCGGGCGCACCGCCCAGCGCAATGGCAAGGTGCTGGAGCGTCAGCTCGACCTGCTGGGCTCCCTGCGCTGCGTGGGCTTCAGTGCCCTCGACCTGGAGCTGGTGCGCGGTGAACCGGCCGGTCGCCGCCAGTGGCTGGACCGGGTGGTGCTGCAACTGGAGCCTGTCTATGGCGATCTGCTGAGCCGCTATGGCAGGCTGCTGCGCCAACGCAGCCAGCTGCTGCGGCGCAGCCTGGGCGGCGGCACGCTGCAGGCCCTGCTCGACACCTTCGATCTGCAGATGGCCGTGATCGGCACCCGCCTGCACCGGCGCCGCTTCAGGGCCATTCAGCGCCTGGAGCCCCTGGCCGCCGCCTGGCAGCAACGGCTGAGCGGCGGTCGCGAACAGCTGCAGCTGCACTACCAGAGCGGCACCGCGCTCAGCGGCGAGGACGCGGAAGAGCCCTGGCGCCAGGCCCTGCTCGAGCAATTGCAGCAGCAGCGCAGCGAGGAGCTGCGTCTGGGCCAATGCACGGTGGGCCCCCACCGCGACGAACTAGGGCTGAGCCTGGCGAACCAACCCGCGCGCCGCTACGGATCAGCAGGCCAGCAGCGCACCCTGGTGCTGGCCCTCAAGCTGGCCGAACTGGAACTGGTGGGCACGGTGCTGGGGGAGCCCCCCCTGCTGCTGCTCGACGATGTGCTGGCCGAGCTCGATCCGGTGCGGCAACAACTGCTGCTGGAGGCGGTGGGCGAGGGCCACCAGTGCCTGGTGAGCGCCACCCACCTGGGGGCTTTTAGCGGCGGCTGGCAGGCCCAGAGCCAGGTGGTGCAAATGCGCGCCGGGTTGCTTGAGGGGGGCGGAGCGATTGCAGCAAACTCCTAGGCACTTTCACCGGTCCCACCACGTATGGTGGTCGACTTGTCGATCGGATTCGATGACCCAAACCCTGCCCTGCCTCCACCCGAACCCGGGATGGACTGAGGCCTCCGCAGCGACCAACCCAGCTGCCCCCCTCCCCCACCAGGTTTCCGATACGGTCGGGAAGCATTGCATTCTCGAGCTCTACGGCTGCGATAGCGCCCGGCTCGACGACGAAGCCTTCCTCAGGGACACCATCACCGCAGCAGCGAAGCGTGCCGGTGCCACCCTGCTCAACCTGATCACCCACCGTTTCGAACCCCAGGGCGTGACGGGGCTGGCCCTGCTGGCCGAGTCGCACATCTCGATCCACACCTGGCCCGAATCGGGCTATGCCGCGGTTGATGTGTTCACCTGCGGCGACCACACCATGCCCGAGAAGGCCTGCGCTGTGCTCGCCGAGGAACTCGCGGCGAACGACCACAAGCTCACCAGCTTCCGTCGCGAAACGCCTTCGGCCATCGCCGGCAGCGTGCGTGATCCGCTGCGGGATCAGGCCTTCACCGCTGCGGTGACGCTCTGAACCTGGACTGAGCCCCCGGGCTGAGGTCGCGGTTCAGCTTGCCGCTCACCAGCCCTTCGAGGTCGAGGCCCACGGCGCTGAAGCCCAAGGCCCGAAAGGCCGCCACCAGCGCCTGCCGCGGGGTGGCCTCGACCCAGAAACTCAGGGCTTCTGCCAGCTGATCGGCAGGCAGCTCAATACGGGCGGTCTGCCCCTGGGAGCGCACCCGCACCTGGGGCCAGCCGGCGGCCAGCAGCCAGGCTTCGGCCGCCGCCACCCGCTGCAGCCGCTCCGCCGTGATCGGCTCTCCGTAGGGAAAGCGCGACGCCAGACAGGGCTGAGCCGGCTTGTCCCACCAGGGCAGCCCCAGAGCCCGAGACAGCTGGCGCACCCCGGCCTTATCGAGGCCCACTTCGGCCAGGGGGGAGCGCACGCCGAACTCCCGGGCGGCCTGGATGCCGGGCCGGTGGTCACCGAGGTCGTCGGCATTGACGCCATCGACCACGGTCGCGCCATCGGCCGCCGCCGCAATCGGCGCCAACAGGCGGTGCAACTCCCGCTTGCAGGCGTAGCAGCGCTGCTCGGGATTGCTGGCATAGGCGGGATCCTCCAGCTCCGCCGTGGCGATCTCGCGGTGGCGGATCCGCAACCAGCGGGCCTGCTCCTGAGCCTCGGCCCGCAGATGGGGGGCCAGGGCGGGCGACACCCCGGTGATGGCCAGAGCCGCCTCGCCCCGCTGCTCCACGGCTAGGGCCGCCACCAAGGCACTGTCGACGCCACCGGAATAGGCCACCACCACCTGATCGAGGGCCGCCAGCTGCTGACGCAGGGCGGTCAGAGCTGCGTCCAGCGGCGGCGCCAGCGGTTCAAGCAGGGAGAAGTGCATCAAGCCCGGAATCCAGCCCCGATCCTGGCAACCCCAACCCAACGGCGCCGGTAACATCGCCCCATGAGCAGCACCCAGACGCCGCAGCGGGGCACGGGCCGGGGCATCGGCATCCGCACGGCGGCCGGCAGCGATGAGCGGGCCCATGGCCAGCTGCACGTGTACGACGGCGACGGCAAGGGCAAGAGCCAGGCCGCCCTGGGGGTGGTGCTGCGCACGATTGGCCTAGGCATCTGCGAACAGAAACGCACCCGGGTGTTGCTGCTGCGCTTCCTCAAAGGGCCCGGCCGGGCCTACGACGAAGATGCCGCCATCGAGGCCCTGCAGCAGGGTTTCCCCCATCTGATCGACCAGGTGCGCACCGGCCGCGGGGACTTCTTCAGCGCCGAGGAGGTGACCAAATTCGACCGGCAGGAGGCCCAGCGCGGCTGGGACATCGCCAAGGGCGCCATCGCCAGCGACCTCTACTCCGTGGTGGTGCTCGATGAGCTCAACCCGGTGCTGGACCTGGGGCTGCTGGACATCGACGATGTGGCCCGCACCCTGGCGGCCAAACCCGGGGGTATGGAAGTGATCTGCACCGGCCGTGGCGCCCCCCGCCCGCTGGTGCAGCTGGCCGACTTGCACTCCGAGATGCGGGCCCACCAGGGGCCCGGTGGCCTCGATGGCGTGGAGATCTACACCGGTGAGGGCAAGGGCAAATCCACCAGTGCCCTGGGCAAGGGGCTACAGGCCATCGGCCGGGGCATCTCCCAGGACAAGAGCCACCGGGTGCTGATCCTGCAGTGGCTCAAAGGCGGCGCCGGTTACACCGAAGATGCCGCCATCGCCGCCCTGCGCGAGAGCTATCCCCACCTGGTAGATCACCTGCGCTCGGGGCGCGACGCGATTGTGTGGCGCGGCCAGCAGCAGCCGATCGACTACATCGAAGCGGAGCGCGCCTGGGAGATCGCCCGGGCCGCGATCTCAAGCGGCCTCTACAAAACCGTGATCCTCGATGAGATCAACCCCACGGTGGATCTGGAGCTGCTGCCGGTGGAGCCGATCGTGCAGACCCTGCTGCGCAAGCCCGCCGAAACCGAAGTGATTCTCACCGGGCGCTGCAAAAACCGACCCGCCTACTTCGACCTGGCCTCTGTGCACTCCGAGATGGTGTGCCACAAGCACTACGCCGAGCGCGGCGTCGACCTCAAGCGCGGGGTGGATTACTGAAGGCGAGGCTTAATAGCGCGGCAGGCTCGGGTCCACCTCCTGGCTCCAGGCGTCGATGCCGCCGGACACATTGACGCCCTCAATGCCGTGGCGCCCCAGGGCGATGAGCGCTTTGGCGCTACGGCCGCCCAGCTTGCAGTGCACGTAAATCTTCTTGCCGGCCGCCAGGTTGCGGATCTGATCGATCGCCACGCCGCTTTCGATCTGGTCCAGCGGCACCAGCACTGATCCAGGAATCACGGCGATGTCGGCCTCGGGCGGATTGCGCACATCCACCAACAGGATGTCCTCCACCTGGCCATCGATGATGGTTTTGAGCTCGGCCACGCTAATGCTGGGCACCGAGCCCGCTTCTTCCTGGCCGGGGGCGCTGCCGCCCACGCCGCAGAACTCCTGATAATCAATGAGCTTGTCGATCACCGGCCGCTCGGGGTTGGGCCGCAGCTTCAGCTCCCGAAACTTCATGCCCAGAGCATCGAACAACAGCAGGCGGCCGCTGAGGGTGGTGCCGATGCCGGTGATGATCTTCACCGCTTCGGTGGCCTGGATCACGCCGATGATCCCTGGCAGCACGCCCACCACGCCGCCCTCGGCGCAGGAGGGCACCATGCCAGGCGGCGGCGGCTCCGGGAACAGGTCGCGGTAGTTGGGGCTTTCGGCATCCAGGTTGAACACCGTGGCCTGGCCCTCGAAGCGGAAGATCGAGCCGTACACATTGGGCTTGCCCAGCAGCACGCAGGCATCGTTCACCAGGTAGCGGGTGGGGAAGTTGTCCGTGCCATCGCAGACGATGTCGTACGGGCGGATGATCTCCAGGGCGTTGTCGCTGGTGAGGGCCGTTTCGTAGAGATCCACCTGGCAATGGGGGTTGATCTCGAGGATGCGGGCCTTGGCCGATTCGATCTTGGGCTTGCCCACCCAGCTGGTGCCGTGAATCACCTGGCGCTGCAGGTTGGAGTGATCCACCACGTCGAAATCGACGATGCCGATCCGGCCCACACCGGCCGCAGCTAGATACAGCAAAAGCGGCGAGCCGAGGCCACCCGTGCCCACGCACAGCACCGAAGAGGCCTTGAGCCGCTTCTGCCCTTCCATGCCCACCTCGGGCAGGATCAGGTGCCTGGCAAAACGGGCCACCTCATCGGGGCTGAGCTGAACGCCGCTGGTGTCGGGAGGAAGCATGGCCTCTTGGATCAGCTCTCCATTTTCCATGGCAAGCGCTGGGGCTGGGCGGGAGGCTCCGGCAACCACCAGGCCACCAGCTCCTGGTCCTGGTCCTGGTCCTGGTCGCGCCCCAGGATCAGCATGAGCGCCGGCTGCAGCGTGAGGTAGCGGTCGGTGCTGGAAGGCACCGCAGGACTGCAGGGATGGCTGTGGGCCGCCCCCAGCACCTCCAGCCCCCGCGGTCGCCCCCACTTCTGCGCCAACAGCTGCTCGCGGGGATCGATCGCGAAGCGACGGCAGCGCTCGCCAGGCACCGGCCAGACGTTGCAGCAGGGCCAGATCCAGTCCAGCTCCCAGCCATCATCCAGCCGCTTGCCGAGCAGCAGGGCACATCCCTCCTGGGGTGCAGCGGACACCAGGATCTGGCGCAGAACGGTGAGCAGGCCCAGACCCGAGCTGAGCTGCGCTGGCGCTTGGGAGGTCACACCGATACCTTATGGAGCATTCCACACATCAGCCCCTCCACCTGGTCCATGAGCGATATGACCCCCGATGCGACTGAGCAGGGCACGGCCACTGGGACTGCCACTGACGTGGAGACAGGAGCACCCTCCAGCTCCACCGAGGTGAGCTTCAGCGAGCGCTACAGCGAAATCCTGACGAAGGTGAACAGCACCCTCGACCAGGTGGACTGGAATCAGATGGGCCGGATCGGCAAGGCCACCGGCGTGATCCTGGCTGTGATCGTGGCCCAGATCCTGATCAAAGGCGTGCTCGACACCATCAACCTGCTGCCCGTGGTGCCCGGCCTGCTCGAACTGCTCGGCTTGGTGGTGGTGGGCCAATGGAGCTGGCACAACCTCACCACCAGCGAAAAGCGCAATGCTGTGGTGGCCAAGGTTCAGAACCTCCGCAAGGAGTATCTGGGCTAATCCAGCAGAGCATCGATGCAAGCCTGGGCGCGGTGGCCGTAGCCGCCGCCAAACAGGTTGGCGTGGTTCAGCAGGTGGTACAGGTTGTAGAGGGAGATTCGCCCCCCGGCACAGGGCTCCAGCGGCCAGCCATCGGCATAGCCGTTGAAAAAGGCGGGCGGGAAGCCCCCGAACAGCTGCGCCATCGCCAGGTCCACCTCCCGATCCCCCCAGTAGCAGGCCGGATCAAAGATCGCCCCGCGCCCATCGGCCAGCAGGGCCGCATTGCCGCCCCACAGATCACCGTGCACCAGCACCGGCCTACAGCCATGGCTGTTCAACCCATGCGGCACCCGTTCCAGCAGCGCCTGGGCTCCGCGTAGGGGCTGCCCGCGGCGAGCCGCCCAGGCCAGCTGGGGCGCCAGACGGCATTCGGCAAAAAACAGCCCCCAATCGCTCCGCCAACCATTGGGCTGGGGGGCTGAACCCAGGAAGTTGTCGGCCGGCCAGCCATAGCCCAGGGCAGGGGCGCAGCTGGCGCTGGAGCGATGCAATCCGGCCAACCCCTGGCCGAGCGCGAACCAGGCCTTCTCTTGAGCCGCGGCGCCAACCGGTCCGCCGAGCTCCAGCCAGCCCAACACCAATACGGCCTGCTCACCCTCCACGCCCCAGGCCAGGGGCTCGGGGATCACCAGGCCCGTTGAGGCATGCCGAGCCAGCTGCTGCAGCCCCTCGGCTTCCGCCTCCAGCAGGGGCAGACAGGCGGCCGTGTTGGTTTTGGCAAACACAGTGCCACCGCCCGCGAGCTCGAGGCGCCAGGCGCTGTGGATGCAGCCACCGCCCACCGGCGTGCGGCCCACCACAACCTGCCCCAGCTGGCGGTGCAGCCACAGGTTGAGGGGATCTGGGGGCTCAGCCGCCACAACGCGCTGCGGATCAGGCACCTGCCAGCATGCCGCCATGGAGGAACACAGCGATGTGGTGGTGGTGGGGGCCGGCATCGCCGGCCTCACCGCCGCGGCCCTGCTGGCCAAGGCCGGAATGCGGGTGCAGCTGCTGGAGGCCCACCACCAGAGCGGCGGCTGCGCCGGCACCTTCCGCCGCGGGCCCTACACCTTTGATGTGGGTGCCACCCAGGTGGCGGGGCTCGAGCCCGGGGGCATCCACGCACGGATCTTCCAGCACCTCGGCGTTCCCCTGCCCCAGGCCAGCCCGCTCGATCCCGGCTGTGTGGTGGATCTGGGCGATGGCCATCCGCCGGTGCAGCTCTGGCGCGACCCCGCGCGCTGGCAGGCCGAACGGCAGGCGCAGTTTCCCGGCAGCGAGCGGTTCTGGCAGCTGACTGCGGCCCTGCACCGCGCCAACTGGGGCTTCGCCACCCAGGATCCGGTGCTGCCCCCCCGCAACGCCTGGGATCTGGGCCAGCTGCTGGGGGCCCTGCGCCCGGCCAACCTGGCCAGTGGGCTGCTGGTGGGCTCCACCATCGCCGACCTGTTGCACCTCTGCGGCGCAGCGGGCGATACCCGCCTGCGACGCTTCCTCGACCTGCAACTCAAGCTCTATTCCCAGGAACCCGCCAACCGCACCGCCGCCCTCTATGGCGCCACCGTGCTGGCCATGGCCCAGGAGCCCCTGGGGCTGTTTCACCTGGAGGGGTCGATGCAAACCCTCAGTGCCGGTTTGGAGCAGGGCCTGCATCAGGCCGGCGGCCAGCTGCGCACCCGCCACCGCGTCACAGGCCTGGAGCGCGATGCCGCTGCCCCGCCGGAGCGGCGCTGGCAGGTGAAAGGCCTTGGACCGGCAGATCGCCCCTTCCAGTTGCATTGCAGCGACGTGGTGCTGGCCCTGCCACCCCAAACCCTGCCTGCCCTGCTCGGTCCGCAGCTGCCCGCGGGCTACCGCCAGCGGCTGAGCCAGCTGGGCGAACCCTCGGGGGCCCTGGTGCTCTATGGGGCCGTGGCCCGCCGCGACCTGCCCCCCCAATGCCCTGCCCACCTGCAGGGTGCCTGGGACGAGCCGGGATCACTGTTCGTGTCGGTGAGCCGCGAGGGCGATGGCCGAGCCCCTGCCGGCAAAGCCACGGTGATTGTCAGTGTGTTCACGGAGGCCCTGCCCTGGTTTGGGCTCAGCCCAGAGGCCTATGCCGCGCGCAAGGCCAGTGCTCAAGCGGGCATGGAGCGGGGCCTGCGGGCGTTGCTGCAGCTGCCCGAGCAGCCCTGGCTGCACTGCGAAACCGCCACGCCCCGTGGCTTTGAGCGCTGGACCGGCCGCCCCTTCGGCTACGTGGGCGGGCTCGGGCAACACCCCAGCCGCTTCGGGCCCTTTGGCCTAGCCAGCCGCACGCCCCTGCCGGGCCTCTGGCTCTGCGGCGACGCGATCTATCCCGGCGAAGGCACCGCCGGTGTGAGTCACTCAGCCCTGATGGCCTGCCGCCAGTTGCTGGCCGCCCGCCAGCAGCCGCTCGTGCTGGCCTAGGGCAAGCGGGCACCAGGCCTAAAGAAACTCCGGCCGCAGGCTCTGGCAGCGCTGCAGGGTCTGCTGCAACCCCTGCCAATCCGACTCCCGCACGCAGGCCTCCAGCTGATCCAGGGCGCTGCGGTAGTGGCCGAGCGCCGCCAGCAGGGCCACCTGGTTGCAGCAGGCAATCAGGGTGCCGAGCTCCGGATTCCCTCCACCCACCCGGGTGGTGTCGGCAAAGCCACTGGAGGCCAGCTGCCGCACCAGGCCAGCCAGCTCGCCGTCTCCCGAAGGATCGGCGCCCGAGCGATCCGCGGTCTGCAGCAGAGCTGCACTCACCAGCACGGGTAGGTGGGAAATCAGCGCCACCGCCCGGTCGTGCTCAACGGCAGCGCAGCTGAGCCACTGGGCGCCCACGGCCCGGGCCAGACCCTGCACCAGCTGCAGGGCCTCCGGGTCGGTGGCGGCATCCGGCGTGGCCACCCAGGGGCGATCCCGAAACAGCCCCAACTGCCCAGCCTCCACCCCCGCCTGGGCGGTGCCAGCCATGGGATGGCTGGCCACAAAGCGCGGCACCAACCGCGACCAACAGGCCAGCACGGGCGCCTTCACCGAGCCCACATCGGTGATCACGGCCTGCGCTGGCAGGGCCGCCAGCAGCTCGGCAGGTGGCTCCAGAAGCCGGTCGAGGGGCAGGGCGAGCACCACCAGCCCGCAGTCAGCCAGCACAGCGGGATCGGTGCTGACCTGCGTGGCCAACCCGCGCTGCCGGGCCCGATCGGCCGTGGCCTCGCGATGCACCAGGGCGCGCACGTCGACCCCCAGCTGCTGCAGATCCAAGCCCAGGGAGCCACCGATCAACCCCAGGCCCACCACGCCCACCGGGCGTTGGCGCCACAGGGCAGGTGCGGCGGTTGTGGTTGCCGCCGGGTGCGGCAGGGAAACAGAGGTCATTGCGGCAGAGCCATCCAGCCAGCTTCCTACGCTTTGCGTCTGTTGGCCGCCTGGGAATGCTCGAAGCCCGCGCCCACCAGCAACTCAAAGCCCTGCTGCAGCACGAGGGCGGCGAACCCTGGCCCCACCATCTGAGCCTCAGCCGCCTGGTGGCCCGCAGCCTGCGCCGCAGCGACCACACCCTGGTGCGGCTGGCTCCGGGCAGCGATCCCAGCTGGTGGATCAGCCTGCTGGTGCCGCTGGCGCTGAGCGAGGAACCGCTGGCCTTGGTGGTGAGTGAAGCCCAGCGGCAGCGACTGCTCCAGGTTGAGTTGCCCCGCCTGGGACGGGCCGACCCAAGCCTGGCCCTGCCGTGCTTCGAAGGTGACCGGCCGCCGGCCGGAGCCCGCGTGTGGCTGCTCAACCACCACCAACTGGTGGCGGCCTGGCAGCAGGGACTGCTGGGGACGCGGCAACTGGTGATTCCCGAGGCTGAACAGCTCGACACCCTGCTGCGCCAGGCCCTGGAGGTGGTGGTAACGCCGCAGCACTGGGACCAGTTGCGGCGGGCCCAGCCGGCGGCGGAAGCCAGCCTCCTGACCCTGCACGAGCGACTCAACCGCCAGGTGCTCAGCCATCCTCGCCGCCCCAACCAGCTGGTGGCCCTCGCGCCGGAAGACGAGGCACCCCTGCGCCACCTGCTGCAGCTGCTAAGCCCCCTGCCCGAACCATGGCCCGCCTGGCTGAACGCCCAGGGCAACGGCTGGACCAGCTGGGCCCAGGTAAATCCCGAGCTGCTGCAGTGGCAGCTGCACCGCCAACCACTCGAGCCGCTGCGGGTGCTGCAGGGCCTGCTGGAGCAGCGCGGCGCCGTGTTGCTGGGCCAGCTGGCCAGCGCCCGGGCCGCCGCCGGGCAGCCAGAGCCGGGCGTTGCCCTCGGACTGCAGCCAGTGGTGAGCGTGAGCCTGGGGGATCCGCCGCTGGCCGATCCCCTGCCCCTCTATGCCCCGCTGCGGCAACCCCTGCCCAACAGCCCCCACTACGGCCTACATCTGCTGGACCAGAGCCGCCGGCTGGTGCTGGGGCAGGCCGGCCTCACCGTGGTGCTGATCGATGACGACGCCCTACGCCGGGGGCTCACCAGTGGTTTAGCGGCGGAATTCGGCTCGCGCGTGGTGCACGAAAGCACTGCGCCCGACGGCAACGGCGTGATCTGCGCCCGCTGGAGCTGGTGGCTGGAGCAGCAGCAGCGACTGCCCCTACCCAGCCAGATTGTGGTGGCCCTGCTGCCCCTGGCCAGCCTCGAGGATCCCCTCACCGCCGCCCGGGTGCTGGCCCTGCGCCAGGACGGTCGCGACTGGTTCCGGGAGTGCCTGCTGCCCGATGGCCTCAACCGACTGCAACTGGGCCTAGCCGGCCTGCGGCGCCATGGGGGAGGGCGACTGGCCGTGCTGGATGGACGCCTACGGGGGCGCAGCTGGGGGCGGCAGGTGCTGATCGCCCTCGAACCTTGGGTCAGCCTCAGCCGCCTTCTGCCTCATTAGCCTGAGCTTCTCGTCGCAGCACACAAGCAGCCAAGGGAATGGGGGAAGCCAAGCGCCGCAGCATCCAGGGCTTGCCGCCCAAAGCGATCAAGCCCGACCGCACCAAGCAGGTTGACACCTCGCCACGCATCGCCAGCTGGCTGCCGCTGACCCGCAACCAGGCCGATCGCTTCGTGACTCTCACCACCAAGGGCGCCTGGGTGGGCATCGCCGCGCTGGTGCTCTTTTGGGTGACGGTGCGCTTCATCGGCCCCGCCGCGGGCTGGTGGACCCTTGCGGATGGCTGAACGGCCGGCTGGCCCACCTCGAAATCTTAAAGAAAACATTAGAATTTGAAGCAGTTTGGGATTCCGCCGTGTTCCCGCGTCTCGCCGAGCAATACCGATCCGTGGTGCACGACCTGGTGATGAGCCTGCAGGCTCTGGCCAAAAGCCTTCAGAACCGGGGCATCGCCGCCACCTGTTACATCTGCGGCGATGGCCGTGATGGCCACGGCGCCTCCTTCGTGGCCAACTTGGACGCCAACCACATGGTGCGTTTTCTGGTGTCCGACTTCGGCATCAGCTGGGTGGAATCCCTCGACGGCCACGAACTGGTGAAGCTGGAGGGCGCCGAAGCCATCCAGGAACTGCAGCGGGTCGCCCAAGTGCTCCAGAACCCCGAAGCTGCCGGCGGATCCCGTGCCGCCAACCTGACCTCCAAGCCCAGGGGCGCCTTCTCGCGCCCCTGAGCCGAGAGACTGTCAGCTCGCCACCGGCAACTCAGCCAGGGCCGCTGCCGACTCCCCCAGAGCAGAAGACTCCGCCAGAGCAGCCGGAGTGGCAGCAGCCTTGGCAGCTGCAGCCAGGGGCTTCATCGAATTGGCCGTCACTTCCGAGCCCTCCTTGAGCTTCTGGCGGGTGAGCTGTTCGATCAACTCAGCCTGCTCGGGGTTCTGCTCCAGCCAGGTGATCGTGTTGTCACGCCCCTGACCAATGTTGTCGCCCTCGTAGCTGTACCAAGCACCCTTGCGGGCCACCACACCGGTTTCCTCGGCGAGATCGAGCAAGCAACCGAGGGTGCTGATGCCCCGGCCAAACAGAATGTCGAACTCGGCGATCCGGAAGGGAGGCGCCACCTTGTTTTTGGCCACCTTGACCTTGGCGCGGATGCCGTATTCCTCGGTGCCGCGCTTGAGGGTCTGGATGCGGCGGATATCGAGCCGCACCGAGGCGTAGAACTTCAGGGCGTTGCCGCCCGTGGTGGTTTCCGGGTTGCCGTAGGTGACGCCGATCTTCTGGCGCAGCTGGTTGAGGAAGATCACGGTGCAGCCGGATTTGCCGATGTTGCCGGTGATCTTGCGCATCGCCTGGCTCATCAAGCGGGCCTGGCTGCCCACCGCCAGATCCCCCATTTCCCCCTCGATCTCAGCGCGGGGCGTCAGGGCCGCCACCGAGTCGACCACCACGATGTCGACCGCGGCCGAGCGCACCAGCTGATCGACGATCTCCAGGGCCATCTCCCCCGTGTCGGGCTGGGAAACCAGCAGGTTTTCGATGTCGACCCCCAGGGCGGCGGCGTACACCGGATCCAGGGCATGCTCCGCATCGACAAAGGCCGCCACGCCACCGCGCTTCTGCACCTCGGCGATGGCATGCAGGGTGAGGGTGGTTTTACCGGAGCTCTCCGGGCCATAGACCTCCACCACCCGGCCCTTGGGATAGCCGCCACCGAGGGCGAGGTCGAGGGTGAGGGCACCGGTACCGATGGTTTCCACCCGCATGCGGGAGGCGTCACCAAGGCGCATGATCGAGCCCTTGCCGAAATTGCGCTCGATCTGGTTCAGCACCAACCCCAGGGCCTTGTCCCGCTCGGCGGCGGCGCTGGCGGACGTGCGGGAGGAGGAAGGGGAAGGGGACACGGAAGAGCTGGTGGTGGAATCGGCGGGCATGGCAGCAATCAGAAGCGATGGGACAGGCCGCAAGGGCGGGAACCGGAACGGGGAGCGGGCCGGAGAGCGGGTCGAAACCCGGCAGGCCCCGCAGGAACAGCCCCGGGAAACCCCGAAGGCAGCCATCCTGCGACCTCTAAGCAGCAAGTGCCACCAAAGAGGACCGGCGTACCAATTGCTTGTAGTACGCGCGTACTCTAGCCCACTAGGGCCATTGCGCCAGGGGCGCCGCAAACCGCTCGGGGGTGAGCCAGGCGATATCCGCCGGCAGGTTTTGGGCGTCCTGGGGTCCCAGGTAGCCCCAGCTCACCAGGCAACAGCGCACCGCGGCCAGTCGTGGATCGGCCCGCACCGTCTCCAGGGTGGGGCGACGATCTTCCACGAACCACAGGGGGCGCTGCTCGGCCAGCAGCCCCCGCAACACCGCGGGCTTGCTGCCCTGCTCATGGCCGTAGAGCGCCCAGGGTTGCAGACCCGCGGCGGCCAGCAGCCGTGAGGCAAACGCCGCACCCTTGGTGGTGAGCACAGCCCAGTCCGCCCCTTCCCCAGCCAGCTGGGCCAGGCGCTCCTTCACCCCCGGATACAACCGGTGGCGGGCCAACCAGGTCTCTGGTTCAGCGGCGATGGCCGCAGCACGAACCTGCTCGAGCTGCTGCTGCAGCTGCGCGGCGTCCCAACCCCAACGCGCCAGGGCAACGGGCAAGGCCGCGTCGTAGTGGGCCAGCAGGCCCTCCAGGTCAAGGTCCGCCCGGCCCAGCTCAGCGGCCATCAACACCATTTCCCAACCCTGATGGATCAGGGGTCGCAAGCGAACGAAGGCCGCGGGAGCCTGCTCCGGCAACACCAACTGAGGGGCAAGCTGCAGAGCCGTCGTCCGAGCCGCCCACCAGTACTCCGGCATGCCATCCATCAGCACGCCATCGAAGTCGAACACCACGAGAGGATCTGCCGCAGCCGGGGAAGCCGTTTTGGCGCGACTGGGCTGTGTCGGCATGGGGCGAAAAACTGGGTCGCTAGGATTCGAACCTAGGAATGGCGGGACCAAAACCCGCTGCCTTACCACTTGGCGACGACCCAATGCAGCCGGTCGCAACCGGTGCCTAGATAGTTACCCATAGCGCCCGGTCCTTCGTCAACCGCGACCGATCCACCGGCACCCGTTCAAGCCGGAAACACCCGCAGCCGCTGCTCGGATCCACGGCCAAACACCGCCGTACGCAGGCGGTAACGGCTTGCCAATTCCGCTTGCATCAGGCGCACCCGATCGCTCCGGGGCAGCAGCTCAACAGGCTGGCCGTGGGGCAGCACCACCTGTTCAACCGCCAGACGGCATTCCTCCAGACCGGCCAGGGCATCGTCCCCCTGGGAGCTGGCCGCCGACAGCGCCGCCGGATCCTGGGCGGCACGGTCTCGGGCAGCACGGTCCTGGCGGTGGCGCTCCAGTAGCCGCTCCAGAGCCCGCTGCAGCTGGGGTGGCGCCGCCGATTTGAGCACCAGGATCGGCAGGCCGAGGTCCTGGGCCTGGCGGCGTACGTGGGGGTCCCTGCCGAGCTGCTGGCGCAGGCTCAGCACCGCATCGGCCAACTCCACGCTGCCCACCACCTCCACCGGCACCTGGCGGGCCCGCACCACCTGCTCCAAAGCCCCCCGACTGATGCCCGCCCCATACACCCGCAACACGGGCAAAGGCTCCACGACGGGAGTGGCCTCGCCGGCATCGGGCTCGTCGGGCTCCGGCAAGGGCCGGGGCACGAGGCGCGGCCGGCTCGAGAGGGGCGAAGCCGCGGGGGGCACGACCTCCTCGACCTGCAGGTGGCCATCGGCACCGAGCTCACGAACCTGGGGCCGGGCGCTCTGACCGCGCAGCAGCAGATCCACGGTGCGGGCCACATCGCGGTGCACCAGCCAGCGGTGACGGCTGTGCATCTCCACCGCCAAGGCGAAGGTGGGCTCGGCAGCGCGCTCCAGCACCGTCTTCTGGGTGCGACGGCGGCGGGCCTCCTCGTCCCCCAAAGTCACCGATTGAATGCCGCCCACCAGGTCGGAGAGAGTGGGGTTCTTGATCAGGTTCTCGATGGCGTTGCCATGGGCCGTGGCCACCAACATCACGCCCCGCTCGGCAATGGTGCGGGCCGCCTGCGCCTCGAGCTCGGTGCCGATCTCATCGATCACGATGACCTCGGGCATGTGGTTTTCCACCGCCTCGATCATCACCTGGTGCTGAAGCTCCGGCCGCGCCACCTGCATCCGCCTGGCGCGGCCGATGGCGGGATGGGGGATGTCACCGTCGCCGGCGATCTCGTTGCTGGTATCAATCACCACCACCCGCTTGCCCAGGTCGTCGGCCAGCACCCTGGCGATCTCCCGCAGGGCGGTGGTCTTGCCGACGCCGGGTCGGCCCATCAGCAGCAACGACTCGCCGGAATCCAGCAGATCGCGCACCATCGCCACCGTGCCGAACACGGCCCGCCCCACCCGACAGGTGAGGCCGACAATCTCACCGGTGCGGTTGCGGATGGCGCTGATGCGGTGCAGGGTGCGCTCGATACCGGCGCGATTGTCGCCGCCAAAAATCCCCAGCCGCTCCACCACCGCCGCCAGATCGGAGCGCTCCAGGGGCCGCTGACCCAGAGCCCGAACCTGGCCGGGATAACGGGCCTCCGGCACCCGCCCCAGATCCAGCACCACCTCCAACAGCTGCTCCCGCGCCTCCTCTGTCGCCAGCGACGTCTGCACCACCTCGGGCAGCAGCTCCAGCAGACGGTCGAGGTCGTCGGTGACGCGCTGGGGAGCCGTCGGGGCAGAGCTGGACACCGGATCGTCGGGCACTAGGTCTGTTCTAGCCAGGGAGCCACCAGGGCCTGAGCCAGCTCCAGGGCCTCGGGCCAGAGGGTCCCATCGGCTAGCAGGGGACGTCCCCGGCCCTGGGCTTCCAACAGCAGCGGTTGCAACAGACGGCGGGCCACCCCACCGAAGGCCACCCCCGCAATGTGGCGCCGAAGAGGAGCCTGTAACTGAGACAAGGTGTGCGCATTGGTGCCCCCCGCCAGCTGCACGGGGCCAGGGGGGGCGCAGGCCAGCACCGCTGCAGCCAATTTGACGGCGGCATGGGCCGTACCGGCCCCCACATCGCCACTCATCGGCCGGCCATCCATCTGCCAGAGGGGGCGGAGGCCCTGGGCGCGCAGCAGGGCAAAGCGCTGCCACAGCTCGGCACCCAAGCCGGCTGGCAGCTGGGCCGTTCCCTCCAGACCAGCGCTCACCGCCAACCGCTGCAGCGGCACACCACTGGCCACCACCTGGGCCAGCCGCTCGGCAAAAGCTGCCCCCCGGCCTGGCTGGGTGTGGAGTTCCACCGCGTCGGGCCGCAATTGGGTCAGCAGGGGTGGCACGTCGACAGCCTCCAGCACCTGGCCCCGCTCCTCAATCAGGCCCTCGGGACAAGCCGGCAGGCAGCGACCGCAGCCGTAGCAGCGTTCAACCAGCACCCCGGGCCCACCGGTGGCCGCCACGCCGATCGCCAGGGCCGGACAGACCCGCTCACACGGGCGAGCACAGGCCGGCGGACAACGCTGGGGATCAAACCAGGCTTTGCGGAAATGGGGATCGGCCCCATCGCTGAGGCTCACCATCAACCAGGGCCGGGCCGCTCCCCGCGCCTGGGCCCAGGCGATGCCGCGACGGGCAGCGGCAGCCACGGCCACATCGGCCGCCACATCGATGCAGTGGACGCCTGCCAAGGCGAACACCCCGCAGACATCTTCAATGGCCGCCAGATCCTGATTGCTGGCACCGCAGATCAACTTGACCCAGCTGCCGCGGGTCAGGGCCGCCTCAGGCGTCAAGCAGCTGCTCAAGGGGCTGCCAGCGCAGGGCCCGGGCCCCTCCCATCTCCACCACCAACTTCAACCGCGGCTCACGCCGGCAGAGGGACACCAACGACCCCAGCTCGGCCCGCGACAGCACCTGGCCTTCGAGCAACCAAAGCAGGATCGGCTGGGTCCCCTCCAGCAGGCTCCCCAACTGAGGCATCACCCGCTGCACCTCCCCAACGGCCGCCCCTCGACCCACGCTTTGATGGCCGAGGTGCGGTGGACGCACGCCATGCAGCTGCAACAAAAAGGCTTCCGGATCCCCCAGCCCCCGGGCCGAGGTGAGCTGGGCTCGGTACCCCGCCGCCCGCATCCGACGCATCAGACGGGTTTCTGCGCCACCTTCGAGCGGGGCGAAGAGAGCCAAGGCCCCAGCCCGCTCCAGGTCCTGCCGGAAACCGCGCCCGGAGAGCAGCAGAGGCATCGCAAAGGATCACAAAGCTCAACAGCAGTCTGACAGCTCACGCCGGCCCGCGAACACGCATGGACTCGATCACTGCAGCGCCACGCAATGGAAGGCTGTCAACCCGTGAGGTAAGATTGTCAACTGTGCTGATGAACTGTGCCCGTCCGCTAGCCGGGCCTCCAGTTCGCAGCACACGGTCACCAGTGGTGGTGGCCGTCCTCGGCCAGCACGGCACAAGCAGCTGTCACAGGTTGCATGGTCCGTCGGGAAACTGCCTGAACGCGCCACATCTCCTTCGGAGATTCTGGTCCGGTTCAGACAAGTCCCAGCCGCGCTGATCCAATCCAGATCAGCCTTGCTAGCCCTTGGAAATCGCAACCGCGTCCGCCGGAGCTTCGTCTCGGGCCACGCCATGCGGCCACCTTGGCCGAGCCAGGCAGCTCCTCGATTTGTTCAGCTTCACCGTTACGCATGAGCCCTGGGCTCCTGTTGTGCGGTGGTCCAGCTGGCGTTGTTTCCCCTCCTATGTCCATCGGCATTCTTGGGAAGAAATTGGGCATGTCCCAATTCTTCGATGAAGAGGGCAGATCCATCCCGGTCACCGTGATCGAGGCTGGTCCCTGCCGTATCACCCAACTCAAAAGCACCAGCACCGACGGCTACAACGCTGTGCAGCTTGGTTTTGGCGACATTCGCGACAAGCTCGTGAACAAGCCGGCCAAGGGGCACCTGGCGAAGTCGGGCGATGAGGCCCTGCGTCACCTGAAGGAATATCGGGTCGACAGTGTCGATGGCCTTGAGCTGGGTGGCTCCATCACCGTCACGGCCTTCGAAGCAGGCCAGAAGGTCGATGTGAGCGGCGACACCATGGGGCGTGGCTTCTCCGGCCTCCAGAAGCGCCACGGCTTCAGCCGCGGACCCATGACCCACGGTTCCAAGAACCACCGTGAGCCGGGTTCGATCGGCGCCGGCACCACGCCTGGCCGCGTCTACCCCGGCAAGCGCATGGCTGGTCGTTACGGCGGCAAGCAAACCACCACCCGCGGGCTCGTCATCCTGAAAGTGGATGCGGAGCGCAATCTGCTGGTGGTGAAGGGTTCAGTGCCCGGCAAGCCCGGCGCCCTGCTGAACATCCGCCCGGCGAACCGGGTGGGCGCCAAAGCTGGGAACTGAGGAGAACATCGATGGCTAACTGTGTAATCCGCGACTGGCAGGGCAAAGAAGCCGGCAAGGCTGCCCTCGACCTCAAGGTCGCTAAAGAAACGTCCGCCTCCGACCTGGTGCATCGCGCCGTGGTGCGTCAGCTGGCCAACGCCCGCCAGGGCACAGCCAGCACGCTCACCCGTGCCGAAGTGGCCGGTGGTGGTCGCAAGCCCTACAAACAGAAGGGCACCGGTCGGGCCCGCCAGGGTTCGATCCGCACCCCCCTCCGCCCCGGTGGTGGTGTGGTGTTTGGTCCCAAGCCCCGCAGCTATGCCGTGGCGATGAACCGCAAGGAACGTCGCCTGGCCCTGCGCACCGCGCTGATGAGCCGCATCGACGACATCACCGTGGTGAAAGGCTTCGGAGCGGGGCTCGACACCCCCAAAACCAAGGAGATCACCGCTGCCTTGGCCCGCTTCGGCATCGAAGCCGGCACCAAGGTGCTGGTGGTGCTCGACGGTGCTTCCGAGGCCGTGCGGCGTTCCGTGCGCAACCTCGAGAAGGTCAAGCTGATCGCCGCTGATCAGCTCAACGTGTTCGATCTGCTCCACGCCAACAAGTTGGTGGTGAGCGAGGAAGCACTCGCGAAGATTCAGGAGGTCTACGGCGATGGCTGAGCGTTTTTCCAGTCGGCTCGCGGATGTGATCCGCCGGCCCCTGATCACCGAGAAGGCCACCCGGGCCCTCGAGCAAAACCAGTACACCTTCGAGGTGGACCATCGGGCCGCCAAGCCCGACATCAAGGCTGCCGTTGAACAGCTGTTCGACGTGAAGGTCATCGGCATCAGCACCATGAATCCCCCTCGCCGCTCACGGCGCGTGGGACGCTTCGCCGGCAAACGTGCCCAGGTGAAGAAAGCGGTGGTGCGCCTGGCCGAGGGCAACGCCATCCAGCTGTTCCCTGAGTCCTGAGGGGTCTGAAACAACATGGCTATTCGCAATTACCGCCCCATCACCCCCGGCACCCGCACCCGCGTCGCCAGCGACTTCTCTGAAGTCACTGGCCGTGGTCGGGAGCGGGGACTGGTGGTGGCCAAACACCGCCGCAAAGGCCGCAACAACCGCGGCGTGATCACCTGCCGCCACCGCGGCGGTGGCCACAAGCGCCTCTACCGCATCGTCGACTTCCGCCGCGACAAGCACGGCGTGGTCGCCAAGGTGGCGGCGATCCACTACGACCCCCACCGCAACGCCCGCCTGGCGCTGCTCTTCTACGTCGATGGCGAGAAGCGCTACATCCTGGCGCCGGCCGGCATCGAGATCGGCCAGCAGGTGGTGTCCGGCCCTGAGTCGCCGATCGAAACCGGCAACGCCCTGCCCCTCTCCGCCATCCCCCTCGGCTCCAGCGTCCACAACGTGGAGCTCTATGCCGGACGCGGTGGCCAGATGGTGCGTACCGCCGGGGCCAGTGCCCAGGTGGTGGCCAAGGAAGGCGACTACGTCGCCCTCAAGCTGCCCTCCACCGAGGTGCGGCTGGTGCGCCGCGAGTGCTACGCCACCCTCGGCGAAGTGGGCAACGCCGAGGTGCGCAACACCAGCCTCGGCAAGGCTGGCCGCAAGCGCTGGCTGGGCCGCCGGCCTGAAGTGCGCGGTTCGGTGATGAACCCCTGCGACCACCCCCACGGTGGTGGTGAGGGCAAGGCACCGATCGGTCGCTCCGGTCCGGTGACACCCTGGGGCAAACCCGCCCTGGGCCTCAGAACCCGTAAGCGGAACAAACCCAGCAATCGGTTTGTGCTCCGGAAACGTCGCCGCATCTCCAAACGGAGCCGTGGCGGACGCGATTCGTGATGATCCACACCGCTTTGCTGTTCGCTTAATCCGCCATGGGACGTTCACTCAAAAAAGGACCATTTGTTGCCGACAGCCTGCTGCGCAAGGTTGAAAAGCAAAACGTTGCCGATGACAAGTCCGTGATCAAAACCTGGTCACGCGCTTCCACCATCCTGCCGATGATGATTGGCCATACCATTGCCGTTCACAACGGCAAATCTCATGTTCCCGTCTACGTGACGGAACAGATGGTGGGCCACAAACTCGGGGAATTTGCCCCCACCCGCACCTTCCGGGGCCACATCAAGGACAAGAAAGGAGGCCGCTAACGCTATGGCAAACACCCCTTCCAACCAGGCCCTCGCCCACGGCCGCTACATCCGCGGTTCCGTCTCGAAGGTGCGCCGGGTTCTCGACCAGATCCGTGGCCGCAGCTATCGCGAGGCCCTGATCATGCTCGAGTTCATGCCCTACCGCTCCACCGGGCCCATCACCAAGGTGCTGCGCTCTGCGGTGGCCAACGCTGAACACAACCTGGGACTGGATCCCTCCACCTTGGTGGTCGCCACGGCGATCGCCGACATGGGTCCTTCCCTGAAGCGCTTCCGCCCCCGCGCCCAGGGTCGTGCCTACGCGATCAAAAAACAGACCTGCCACATCAGCATTGCTGTGGCTCCTTCCGCCTGACCCCGAGGACACCGACCGATGGGACACAAGATCCATCCAACCGGCCTGCGCCTGGGGATCACCCAGGATCACCGCTCGCGTTGGTACGCCCCCAGCAAGACCTACCCGACCCTCCTCCAGGAGGACGATCGGATTCGCAAGTTCATCCACAAGAAGTACGGCGCTGCCGGCATCAGCGATGTGCTGATCGCCCGCAAGGCTGACCAACTGGAAGTCGAACTGAAAACCGCCCGCCCCGGCGTGCTCGTTGGCCGTCAGGGCAGCGGCATTGAGGAGCTGCGCACCGGCATCCAGAAAACCCTCGGCGATGCCAACCGTCAGGTGCGCATCAACGTGGTGGAAGTCGAGCGGGTCGATGCCGACGCCTTCCTGCTGGCCGAGTACATCGCCCAGCAACTGGAAAAGCGGGTGGCCTTCCGTCGCGTCATGCGCATGGCCGTGCAGCGGGCCCAACGGGCCGGCGTTCTCGGCCTGAAGATCATGGTGGCCGGCCGCCTCAACGGCGCCGAGATCGCTCGTACCGAATGGACCCGCGAAGGTCGTGTGCCCCTGCACACCCTGCGCGCCGACATCGACTACGCCACCAAGCTGGCCAGCACCACCTACGGGGTGTTGGGCATCAAGGTGTGGGTGTTCAAGGGCGAGGTCCTGCCTGGCCAGAAAGAGCAGCTGCCCGTGGGCGCTGCCCCCCGCCGCCGGACCAGCCGGCAGCCGCAACAGTTTGAAGACCGCTCTAACAAAGAGTGATCCGGAGCCCTGAACCATGCTGAGTCCACGACGCGTCAAATTCCGCAAACAACAGCGAGGCCGTATGCGCGGCGTCGCCACCCGCGGCAACACCATTGCCTTCGGTGAGTTTGCGCTGCAGGCCCAAGAATGTGGCTGGATCACGTCCCGCCAGATTGAGGCCAGCCGCCGGGCGATGACCCGCCACGTCAAGCGGGGCGGCAAGATCTGGATCCGGATCTTCCCCGACAAGCCGGTCACCATGCGCCCCGCCGAAACCCGCATGGGTTCCGGTAAAGGCAACCCGGAATTCTGGGTGGCTGTGATCAAACCGGGCCGGATCCTGTTTGAAATGGGCGGTGCTGAAATCACCCCCGAAATCGCCAAGGAAGCCATGCGCCTAGCGCAATACAAGCTTCCGGTGAAGACCAAATTCCTGAGCCTGGCGGATCAGGACACTGCAGCCCCTGTGGAGGCCTGACCGATGGCACGACCCAACATCGCCGACGTGCGCAAGCTCAGCGGCGACCAGATCAACGAACAGGTCAGCGCCACCCGGCGCGAACTGTTTGAGCTGCGCTTCCAGCAGGCCACCCGCCGGCTGGAAAACCCGCACCGCTTCAAGGAGGCCCGCATCAAGCTGGCCCACCTGCTGACGGTGCAGCAGGAGCAAGAACGCTCCGCCGCCACGGCTGATTCAGCCTCCTGATACCCCCCTCGATCCCCATGGCACTCAAGGAAAGGGTCGGCACCGTCGTCAGCGACAAGATGGACAAAACGGTGGTGGTGGCGGTGGAAAACCGCTTCCCCCACCCCATCTACCAAAAGACGGTCAGCCGCACCACCCGTTACAAGGCCCACGACGAAGCGAACAGCTGCAAAGTGGGCGACCGGGTTCGCATCACCGAGACCCGCCCACTCAGCCGCACCAAGCGCTGGACCGTGGCCGAAGTTCTCACCAACAGCACCGCCGGTTGAAGAGAGCAGACCCATGATCCAACAGGAAACTTTTCTGAACGTCGCTGACAACAGCGGCGCCAAGCGCATCCAGTGCATCCGGGTGCTCGGCACCAACCGTCGCTACGCCCACGTGGGCGATGTGATTGTGGCCGCCGTCAAAGACGCCATGCCCAACATGGGCGTCAAGAAGTCGGATGTGGTGAAGGCTGTGGTGGTTCGCACCAAGGCAACCCTGCGTCGCGACACCGGCAACTCGATCCGGTTCGACGACAACGCTGCCGTGATTCTCGGCACCGACAACAACCCGAAGGGCACGCGGGTCTTCGGCCCCGTCGCCCGCGAATTGCGCGAGCGCAACTTCACCAAGATTGTGTCCCTCGCTCCGGAGGTGATCTGAGATGGCGACCGCAACCCCCAAGGCCAAGTCCCCCGAGCGCATCAAGATGCGCCTCAAGCAAGGCGACACCGTTCAGGTGATCTCTGGCAAGGACAAGGGCAAAACCGGCGAGGTGCTCCGCACCCTGCCGTATGAGAACCGGGTGGTCGTGCAGGGCATCAACCTGCGCACCCGCCACGTCAAGCCCACCCAAGAGGGCGAGACCGGCCAGATCGTCACCGAGGAAACGTCCCTGCACGCCTCCAACGTGATGCTCTACTCGACCACCAAACAGGTGGCCAGCCGCGTCGAAATCGTCGTGGAAAAGGATGGCTCCAAGAAGCGGCGCCTCAAAAAGACCGGGGAAATACTGGATTGATCGGCCCAGTTCCCATTCACAGTCTTCCATCTCTATCCCTGTTCCTGTCCGCCTTCTGACCCCGACCAGAAGCGCACCCCCTCCCTCCGTCATGTCACTGAAACAGCGCTACCGGGAGACGATTCAGCCCAAACTCCTCAAGGATCTGAATCTCTCCAACGTTCACGAAGTCCCGAAGGTGGTGAAAGTCACCGTCAACCGGGGCCTCGGTGAAGCCGCCCAGAATACGAAGGCCCTTGAGGCCTCCATCACGGAGCTGGCCACAATCACCGGTCAGAAGGTGATTGTGACCCGCGCCAAGAAGGCCATCGCCGGCTT
The DNA here is from genome assembly GCF_024346335.1 of Cyanobium sp. ATX 6E8. Classification (NCBI taxonomy): domain Bacteria; kingdom Bacillati; phylum Cyanobacteriota; class Cyanophyceae; order Synechococcales; family Prochlorococcaceae; genus Cyanobium; species Cyanobium sp. ATX 6E8. The sequence continues at coordinate 69,427 of NZ_JAGQCT010000006.1, forward strand.
CAAGATCCGCCAAGGCATGCCCATCGGCGTCGCCGTCACCCTCCGGGGTGAGCGGATGTATGCCTTCCTGGAGCGCTTGATCAATCTCGCTCTACCGCGCATCCGCGACTTCCGCGGCGTGAGCCCCAAGAGCTTTGACGGCCGGGGGAACTACACCCTGGGGATCCGCGAGCAGATCATCTTCCCCGAGATCTCCTTCGACAAGATCGATGCGATCCGGGGGATGGACGTCACGATCGTGACCAACGCCCGTAACGACGAAGAGGGCCGGGCCCTCCTCCGCGAGATGGGAATGCCGTTCCGCAGCAACTGAGCCCTCTTCGGACCCGACCATGGCCAATCACGACCCGATTTCCGACATGCTCACCCGCATCCGCAATGCGAGTGAGAAGCGTCACGAGACCACCAAGATTCCTGCTTCCCGTTTGGTGCGCAACGTCGCCAACGTGTTGCAGCAGGAAGGCTTCATCGCAGCCATCACCGAAGAAGGTGAAGGCGTGCAGAAGCATCTGGTGCTCGAGCTCAAGTACAGCGGCAAGCACCGCCAGCCCACGATCCGCTCCGTCCAGCGCGTCAGCAAGCCTGGCCTGCGCATCTACAAGAACAATCGCCAGCTGCCCAAAGTATTGGGCGGCCTGGGAGTGGCCATCATCTCCACATCCAAAGGAGTGATGAGCGACCGCGACGCCCGCAAGCAGGGTGTCGGTGGCGAAGTGCTCTGCTACGTCTACTGATCCCGGGAGGTTGATTCATGTCTCGTATTGGTAAAGCCCCGATTCCCCTCCCCGACAAGGTGAGCGTCAGCCTCAATGGTCTCGACGTCACCGTGAAGGGTCCGAAGGGCGAACTCAGCCGCACCCTGCCCGATGGGGTGCAGATCTCCCAGGACGGCAACACCCTGGTGGTGAGCCCCAGCAGCGAAAACCGCCGCTCGCGCGAGCGCCACGGTCTTTGCCGCACGCTTGTCGCCAACATGGTGGAAGGCGTCAGCCAGGGCTACACCCGCAAGTTGGAAATCGTCGGCGTGGGCTACCGCGCCGCTCTCCAGGGCAAAAAGTTGGTGGTTTCCGCCGGCTACAGCCACCAGGTGGAGATGGTGCCCCCCGATGGCGTCAGCTTCGCCGTCGAAGGCAACACCACCGTGCTCGTCTCCGGTGCCAACAAGGAACTGGTGGGCAACGAAGCTGCCAAGGTGCGCGCCATCCGTCCGCCCGAGCCCTACAAAGGCAAAGGCATCAAGTACGAGGGTGAGCACATCCTGCGCAAGGCCGGTAAGACCGGTAAGAAATGAGGTCTGCCTGAGCGTCGTTACCCTGTATCGCCATGTCATCCATCTCCCGCAAACAGCAGACCCAGAAGCGTCACCGCCGCCTGCGTCGCCAACTCAGTGGCTCGGCTGCCCGTCCCCGGCTCGCCGTGTTCCGCTCCAACAACCACATCTACGCCCAGGTCATCGACGACGACGCTCAGAACACCCTCTGCGCGGCGTCGACCCTCGACAAGGACCTGCGCACCAGCCTCACCACCAGCGGAACCTGCGATGCCTCCGTGGCCGTAGGCGAGCTGGTTGCCAAACGGGCCCTTGCCAAGGGCATCCAGCAGGTGGTCTTCGATCGCGGCGGCAACCTGTACCACGGCCGGGTCAAGGCCCTGGCTGACGCCGCCCGGGAAGCGGGCCTTCAGTTCTGATCCCTGCTCTCACCATGACCGAAACCAACGATCAAGTTCAATCCAACGACATTCCGGCCGCGTCGGATGTGCCTGTAGCGGCCGAAGGCCAGCAGGAGCGCCGCGGTGGCCGCGGTGAGGGCCGGGGTGGCGACAACCGCCGCGGTGGCGGTGGCCGTGGGCGCGACAACCGTCGCGGCCAGGAGCGCGACTCCGAGTGGCAGGAGCGGGTGGTCCAGATCCGCCGAGTCTCCAAGACCGTCAAGGGCGGTAAGAAAATGAGCTTCCGGGCCATCGTTGTCGTCGGCAACGAGAAGGGCCAGGTGGGCGTGGGTGTCGGCAAGGCCGGCGATGTGATCGGCGCCGTCCGCAAGGGCGTGGCCGATGGCAAGAAGCACCTGGTCAAGGTGCCCCTCACCCGCCATAGCTCCATCCCCACCCTCAGCAATGGCCGCGACGGCGCTGCCAGCGTGCTGATCCGCCCGGCCGCTCCCGGTACCGGTGTGATCGCGGGTGGCTCGATCCGCACGGTGCTGGAGCTGGCTGGCATCAAAAACGTGCTGGCCAAGCGCCTGGGGTCCAAGACACCCCTCAACAACGCCCGGGCTGCGATGGAGGCTCTGGCCGGCCTTCGCACCCACAAGGAGACCGCCAAGGAGCGGGGCATCTCCCTCGAGCAGATCTACTCCTGAGGCCTCGCCATGAGCATCAATCTCCAATCCCTGAAACCCAACGCCGGCGCCCGTCGCCGCAAACTGCGCAAAGGCCGCGGCATCGCCGCCGGTCAGGGTGCGAGCTGCGGCTTCGGCATGCGTGGTCAGAAGTCCCGCTCGGGTCGTCCGACCCGTCCTGGCTTCGAGGGTGGCCAAATGCCCCTCTACCGCCGCATCCCCAAGCTCAAGCACTTTGAGCTGGTGAACACCAAGGAGTTCACGATCATCAATGTGGCCAAGCTGGCCGAGTGCAAGGCCGGTAGCACCGTGAGCCTCGATTCCCTAGTGAAAGAAGGCCTGGTGACCAGCCCCAAGCACCCCCTCAAGGTGCTCGGCAATGGCGACCTCAAGGTCAAGCTCACCGTGCAGGCTGCTGCGTTCACAGCCAGCGCCCGCACCAAGATCGAAGCTGCCGGTGGCAGCTGCGAAGTCATCTGATCGCCTTGCGGGCCTCCGCCCTAAGGTCTGAGCCGTCCAGCTGGATCCCGGGACCCCCCAGGATTCAGCGGACGGTTTTTTTCATGCCCACCTCACGCCGCCATGCTTGTTAGCCGGGGTCGCAACCCCAGTGCTGGGGAAATCCTCAGCCAACTGATCCAATCAAAGGGCCTGCGCGACCGGGTGCTCACCACCCTCGGCCTGTTGCTGCTGGTGCGGCTGGGCATCTACATCCCGATGCCAGGCATCGACCGGGTGGCCTTCCAGGAGTTTCTCTCCCGGGGGGGCCAGCTGATCGGCTTCCTCGACATCTTCACCGGGGGCGGCCTCTCCACCCTGGGTGTGTTTGCCCTGGGGATCCTGCCCTTCATCAACGCGTCGATCATCATCCAGCTGCTCACCGCAGCCCTGCCCCAGCTGGAGGACCTCCAAAAGAACGAAGGGGAGGCCGGTCGCCGCAAGATTGCCCAGATCACCCGCTACGTGGCCCTGGGCTGGGGAATCCTGCAGAGCACGGTATTTGCCCTGATCCTGCGCCAGTACGCCACCGAGGGGCTCTCGGAGCCCGTGTTTGTCATCCAAACGGCCCTGGCTCTCGTGACCGGCTCAATGGTGGTGATGTGGATCAGCGAAGTGATCACCGAACGGGGCATCGGCCAGGGCGCGTCCCTGGTGATCTTCGTCAACATCGTGGCCACCCTGCCCAAGGCCCTGGGCTCCACCATCGAACTGGCCCAAAGCGGCGACCGCAGCACCGTGGGCGGCATCGTCGTGCTGGTGCTGGTGTTCCTGCTCACGATCGTTGGGATCATCTTTGTGCAGGAGGGCAACCGCCGCATCCCGATCGTCAGTGCCAAGCGCCAGGTGGGCGGCGCTGGGGTGCTCTCGGCACGCCAGAGCTATCTGCCGCTCAAGCTCAACGCCGGCGGCGTGATGCCGATCATCTTTGCTTCAGCGGTGGTGTTCCTGCCGCTGACCATCGCCAACATCACTCGCAGCCCCTGGCTGATCCAGCTGGCGGGCTACCTCAACCCCAACAGCAGCACGCCCTGGCTCTACGCCCTGGTGTTCTTCGCCCTGATCTGCGGCTTCGGCTTCTTCTACGCCTCGCTCACAGTCAATCCGGTGGACATCGCCACCAATCTCAAGCGCAGCGGCGTGGCCATCCCCGGCGTGCGCCCCGGCTCAGCCACGGCCAACTACCTCAGCGGTGTTCAAAACCGCCTCACCCTGCTGGGTGGTGTCTTCCTCGGCGCCGTGGCGATCATTCCCTCGGCCGTGGAAGGGGCAACCCAGGTGCGCACCTTCCAGGGCCTGGGGGCCACCTCCCTGCTGATCCTGGTGGGCGTGGCGATCGACACCGCCAAACAGGTGCAGACCTACGTGATCTCCCAGCGCTACGAAGGCATGGTGCGGCAGTAACCGCACGCCCTTCGGCACCCCGACCTCTGTTTTCAGTCCCGCCATGAAGCAACGTCTCCTGTTCCTCGGCCCCCCCGGAGCTGGCAAGGGCACCCAGGCCGAGCAGCTGGCCGCCGACCGCAACCTTCTGCATCTCTCCACTGGCGATCTGCTGCGGGCCGAAGTGGCCGCCGGCAGCGCCCTGGGTCAGGAAGCGGAGGCGGTGATGGCCCGCGGGGAGCTGGTGAGCGATGCGCTGGTGCTGGCGATCGTGCGCAGTCGCCTGGAAGCCCAGGCGGCCAGCGGGGGCGGCGGCTGGCTGCTGGATGGCTTCCCGCGCAACCTCGCCCAGGCGGAATCCCTGGGGGTGCTGCTTGACGAGCTGCAGCAACCGATCGAGCTGGTGGTGCTGATGGAGCTGGATGACGCCGTGCTGATCCAACGTCTGCTGGGCCGGGGCCGGGCCGACGACAACGAGACCGTGATCCGCCATCGCCTCGAGGTGTACCGCGAGCAGACCGCACCCCTGATTCGCTATTACCAAAGCAAAGGCCTGCTTCAGGCCGTGGAGGCCAACGGCACCGTGGAGACCATCGCCGAACGGATCACGGCGTTGCTGGGCTGATGCCCAAGAAGTGGTTGACCCGTGTGATAGGTTGTCGGTTTGCAAATTCGGAGAGCACAACGCCCATGAAGGTGCGTGCCTCAGTCAAGAAAATGTGCGACAAGTGCCGGGTGATCCGTCGCCACGGCCGGGTGATGGTGATCTGCACCAATCCCAAGCACAAGCAGCGCCAAGGCTGATCAGCCTTAGCCAGCCCCGCCTGGGGGCCAGCTGTATCCATGTTTATCCCGCTCCGCTTTGGCGGCGCGTCTTGCCCCCTCATCGATTTCCCACGTGGCTCGGATTGCCGGCGTTGATATCCCTCGCGAAAAGCGCGTTGAGATCTCCCTCACCTATGTGTATGGCATTGGTCTCACCCGTGCCCAGAAGATCCTGGCGAAAACCGGGGTCAACCCGGACACCCGGGTGAAGGACCTCAGCGACGCCGACGTTCAGAAACTGCGCGGGGCCGCTGAAAGCTTCACCCTCGAAGGCGACCTGCGTCGGCAAGAGGGCATGGCCCTCAAGCGCCTCCAAGACATCGGTTGCCTGCGGGGCCGTCGTCACCGCATGGGCCTGCCCGTCCGGGGCCAGCGCACCCGCACCAATGCCCGCACCCGCCGCGGTGCCCGCAAAACCGTGGCCGGCAAGAAGAAGTAAGGCGCCTCCCCCTTCCTCAATGCCCCCCTCGCCCTGCCGCCTCTTGCTCCAGCAGCCCAGACCTCCTGCGTCCGGCGTCACCAGAGCGACCCCCTTCACGTTCTTTGATCACCTCCTGCACCAGCAGGCCTTTCCGCCATGGCAAAACCAGCCAAGAAATCCGGCGCCAAGAAGACGAAGCGCAACGTCCCCAATGGTGTGGCGCACATCCAGAGCACCTTCAACAACACGATCGTGTCCATCACCGACACGGCCGGCGAAGTGATCTCCTGGAGCTCGGCCGGAGCCAGCGGCTTCAAGGGCGCCCGCAAAGGCACCCCCTTTGCTGCCCAAACCGCCGCCGAGGCCGCCGCTCGACGCGCCCTTGAACAGGGGATGCGCCAGATCGAAGTGCTGGTGCGGGGCCCCGGCTCCGGCCGTGAAACCGCCATTCGCGCCCTGCAGGTTGCGGGCCTGGAGATCACCCTGATCCGCGACGTGACTCCCCTTCCCCACAACGGCTGCCGCCGCTCCAAGCGCCGTCGTGTCTGATTCGTCGTCTCGTGCTTGCCCCCGAGGCTTCTTCCAACCTTTCGACCCTTCAGAACGTGCTGCATTACCAAATTGATCGGATCGAGCATCAGGTCGCCGAAGACCGGTCCCAGACCGGCACCTTCCTGATCGGCCCGCTCGATCGCGGCCAGGCCACCACCCTCGGCAACGCCCTCAGGCGCGTCCTGATCGGCAGCCTTGAAGGCAGTGCCATCACCGCCGTGCGCATCTCCGGCGTCAACCACGAGTACGCCACCGTTCCTGGCGTGCGCGAAGACGTGCTCGACATCCTGCTGAACTGCAAGCAGATCTCGGTGAACAGCCGCAACCGCGAGCTGGAAATCGGCCGACTGGTTGTGAATGGCCCTGCCACCGTGACTGCCGCCGACCTGCAGTTCTCCTCACAGGTGCAGGTGATCGACGGTGATCGCCTGATTGCCACCGTGGCCGAGGGCCACAGCCTCGAGATGGAAGTGCATGTGGAGCGCGGCGTCGGCTACCGCCCCGTCGATCGCCACAGCGAAGACACCAGCGCCATCGACCTGCTTCAGATCGATGCGGTGTTCAAGCCCGTGCGCCGGGTCAACTACACGGTGGATGAAACCGCTGTTGGCGAAGGCGGCTCCGCCCGGGAGCGGCTGCGCCTGGAGATCGAAACCAACGGCAGCGTCACCCCCGACGACGCCATGGCGCAGGCGGCCAACCAGCTGATCGCGCTGTTCCAGCCCCTGGCCAGCCTCACCATGGTGGAAGAGCCCGGCCTGGAGCCGGAACCCTCCGCCGAGGCCCAGATTCCGCTTGAAGAGCTCAACCTCTCCGTGCGGGCTTACAACTGTCTGAAGCGCGCCCAGGTCAACTCCGTGTCTGATCTGATGGGCTTCAGCTACGAAGATCTCCTGGAGATCAAAAACTTCGGCTCCAAGTCAGCCGATGAGGTGATCGAAGCGCTGGAGCGCATCGGCATCACCCTGCCCCAGAGCCGCACCAGCGCCTGATCGGCGGCCCCGTTTTCCGACACGCCACCTCACCAGCCCCAGTCCCATGCGACACCAGTGCCGAGTCCCCATGTTGGGACGCCCCGCCGACCAACGCAAAGCGATGCTGCGTGGACTCACCACCCAGCTAATCCGCGAAGGTCGGGTGACCACGACCAAAGCCCGCGCCAAGGCCCTTCGCGACGAGGCCGAGCGCATGATCAGCCTGGCCAAGGACGGCAGCCTTGCGGCCCGCCGCCGCGCCATTGGCTACATCTACGACAAGCAGCTGGTGCACGCCCTGTTTGACAAGGCCCAGGAGCGCTACGGCGAGCGTCAAGGCGGCTACACCCGCATCATCCGCACCGTGCCCCGCCGCGGCGATAACGCCGAGATGGCCATCATCGAGCTGGTCTGACCCGCTCCGGACCGTCCCTGCGCCGCATCGCCCTCTGCCTGCAATACGACGGCGCGGCGTTCTGCGGCTGGCAGCGGCAGCGCAACGCCCCCAGCGTGCAGGAAACCATCGAGGCGGCGATCGCCGCACTGGATCCGCTGGGGCCTGGTCGCACCATGGCGGCGGGCCGCACCGACACCGGCGTGCACGCAGCCGCCCAGGTGGCGCACTTCGACGCCGCCGGGCCGATCCCACCGGAGCGCTGGGCCAAGGCGCTGAACGGGCGGCTCCCCCGCTCGATTCGCATCCGGGCGGCCGCCGAGGTGCCCGACACCTGGCACGCCTGCTTCAGTGCCAGCTACCGGCGCTACCGCTACACGATCCACAACGCCCGCACCCCCAATCTGTTTCTGGCTCCCTGGAGCTGGCATCGCTACCAGCAGCGGCTCGACGACCAGGCCATGGCCCAAGCCCTTGAGGCCATGCTGGGTGAACACGATTTCTCGGCCTTCCAACGGGCCGGCAGCCGCCGCGCCCACGGCCGCACCACCCTCCAGGAGGTGCGCCTGGAGCGCCAGGGCGACCTCATCACCGTGGAGCTACAAGCCAGCGGTTTCCTCTACGGCATGGTGCGCCTGGTGATGGGCCAGCTCGTGGCCATTGGGGAAGGCCGGCTCAGCGGCGAGGCCTTCGAACACCGCTGGCGCGAGTGCCGGCGGGCCGAGGTGAAAGAGGCGGCGCCCCCCCAGGGCCTGTGCCTGCTGCGGGTGGGCTATCCCACTGAGGTCTTCCCCAGAGCCGCCTGGTATGATTGCCAACCGCGGTTTCAGCTCGAGACATCCGATTCACCGGATCTCCAGCCTGCTTCAGCCGTCCAGTCCGCACATCCAGCGCCGCCGCCGTCCGGGGGAGCGCAGGCCAAGCGGTAAGGTCACTGAATCCGGGCACTGGGTTGTGTTCTACGACCAGCTGTCCTGCCCCAACTTCCGGCCTGCCGGTGCCTGATCAGGCGAAATGAACAAGACCCCCCTGCCCTCCATTGATTCCCTCGACCGCCAGTGGTATCTGGTGGACGCTGAGAATCAGACCCTCGGTCGCCTGGCGAGCGAAGTGGCCCAGGTGCTGCGCGGCAAGAACAAGCCCTGCTACACCCCCCACCTCGACACCGGCGACTTTGTGATCGTCATCAACGCCGACAAGGTGAAGGTGAGCGGCAACAAGCCGACCCAGAAGATCTACCGCCGCCACTCCGGTCGCCCAGGCGGTATGAAAACCGAGACCTTCGCCCATCTGCAGGCCCGCATTCCTGAGCGGATCGTGGAGAAGGCCATCAAGGGCATGCTTCCTCACAACGCCTTGGGGCGTCAGCTGTTCCGCAAGCTGAAGGTTTACAAGGGCACCGAGCATCCCCACGCTGCCCAGCAACCCCAGGTTCTCGCCCTCGATCCCGCCACTGCCGCCCAATGAGCACCAACAAAGTCGTCTACTGGGGTACGGGTCGTCGCAAGACCGCCGTCGCCCGCGTGCGTGTGGTGCCCGGCAACGGCACTGTCACCATCAATGGTCGCCCTGGCGACAACTACCTCAACTACAACCCCGTCTACCTGGCAGCCGTCAAAGCTCCCCTGCAGACCCTCGGTCTGGCAGCCGAATACGACCTGCTGGTGAACGTGCGCGGCGGTGGCCTGACCGGCCAGGCCGATGCGATCAAGCAGGGTGCTGCCCGCGCTCTCTGCGACCTCTCGCCAGACAACCGCAAGCCGCTCAAGACGGAAGGCCACCTCAGCCGTGACCCCCGCGCCAAGGAGCGTCGTAAGTACGGCCTGAAGAAAGCCCGTAAGGCGCCTCAGTTCTCCAAGCGCTGATTTCCTGTTCACGCCATCAGCCCCTTTTCGTCATGCCCAAGGCCGACATCCATCCCACCTGGTACCCCGATGCCAAGGTGATTTGCAACGGAGAGGTGGTGATGACCACCGGCTCCACTTCGCCTGAGATCCACGTCGACGTGTGGAGCGGCAACCACCCCTTCTATACCGGCACCCAGAAAATCCTCGACACCGAGGGGCGGGTGGATCGCTTCATGCGCAAGTACGGAATGGGCGGTGCCGATGCAGCAGGCTCGAGCTCCGGTGCCAAAAAAGAAGCCAAGAGCGCAGCCGCAGCCGACGCTCCTGCTGCCGAAGCTCCTGCTGCCGAAGCCACTGCAGTGGGCGCCGAAGCCTGAACCCAAGTCAGGCCTGCGTTCGCTTGAATCCCAATCCCCCGGCCGGGTGCTTTCGGGCATCCGGTTTTTTGTTGTCTGGAGCCCTACCGGACCCGTTCCGCACCGCCGATGGATCTCTCCCTGCTGCATGAGCGCCTAGACACGGCCCGCCGCACCTTCGAGACACTCGAGCGGCAGCTGGCTGATCCCGCCGTAGCGGCCAACCCCAGCCAGCTCCAGGCGATCGCCCGCGAGCGCGCGCGACTGGAACCCCTGGTGCAGGATCACCAGCAGCTCCAGAAGCTCGAGCTGGAAGAGCGCGAAGCCCGCGCCCTGCTGAAGCAGCACCGCGGCGATGCCGCCATGGAAGAGCTCGCCACTGAAGAGCTCGCCAGCCTGGGCGAGGCCATCGCCGGTCTCCGCGACAAGCTCACCCTCGCCCTGTTGCCCCGCGATCCCCGCGACGAGCGCAGCGTGATGCTGGAAATCCGTGCCGGGGCCGGCGGCGATGAAGCGGCCATCTGGGCGGGCGATCTGGCCCGCATGTACGAGCGCTACGCCCAGAGCGTGGGTTGGCGCGTGGAGCCAGTGAGCGCCTCGGAAGCCGAACTCGGTGGCTACAAGGAACTGATCCTGGCCATCAAAGGCGAGGGGGTGTTCAGCCAGCTCAAATTTGAGGCCGGCGTGCACCGCGTGCAACGGGTGCCCGCCACGGAATCCCAGGGACGGGTGCACACCTCCACCGCCACCGTGGCCGTGATGCCCGAAGCCGATCCCGTGGAGGTGCAGATCGATCCCACCGAGATCGTGATCAGCACCGCCCGCTCCGGGGGGGCCGGCGGCCAGAACGTCAACAAGGTGGAAACGGCCGTGGATCTGCTGCACAAACCCACCGGCATCCGGGTGTTCTGCACCCAGGAGCGCTCCCAGCTGCAGAACCGCGAACGGGCTCTGGAGATCCTGCGGGCCAAGCTCTACGAGCGCCAACTGGCCGAGGCCAATGCCCAGGAGCGCTCCGCCCGGTTGGCCCAGGTGGGCAGCGGCGACCGCAGCGAGAAGATCCGCACCTACAACGTCAAAGACAACCGCACCACCGACCACCGCCTGGGCCGCAACTTCTCGCTCGAACCCGTGCTCAACGGCCAGCTGCAAGACCTGATCGGGGCCTGCATCGCGGCCGATCAGAGCCGCCAGCTCGAGGAGTTGGCCGAACAGATGACCCGCTGAGCCAGCTCAGGCGCCGATCACATACTTGGCCCACTCCCCATGGCGGCCCGCCGAGATCTGACGACTCGCTTCAAACGTGAGGCTGCTCAAGGGACGATGGGGCTGCCGGATCAGGGGCATGCCGGCTTCCCGGGGGGTGCGGTTGCCCTTGCGGACGTTGCAGGGCAGGCAGGCCGTGGTGACGTTCTCCCAGGTGTCGAGACCACCGCGGCTGCGGGGCACCACATGATCCACCGAGAGCTGCTCGGCGCTGATGCCGCAGTATTGGCAGCGATGGCCATCGCGGTGGAAGAGGTTGCGGCGGGTGAGTGGCAGTTGCTTGTACGGCACCCGCACGTACTGACGCAGCCGGATCACCGTGGGCAACCAGGTATCGTCGCGAATCCAGCGAGCAGGATCATGCTCGAGCCCCTCCGCCTTGCCCTTGAGCACCATCACCAGGGCGCGACGCCAGGTGGTGATGTTGAGGGGTTCGTAGGACGCATTCAGAACGAGAACGTGGCCCATGCCAGCACCCGTGATGGGCGGCATGCTAGGCGCAATCTTCCGTTTCATCCGTGACCCAGGCCACCAGGGCCAGCTGGAGCACCGCGGCCCCTGAGGCCGGGCTGGCCCGCCAGCGGGCCTGGGTGGAGGTGGACACCGAAGCGATCAGCGCCAACGCCCGCAGCCTCAAGCGCTGCATCGGCGCCAACACCAGCCTGATGGCGGTGGTGAAGGCCGATGGCTATGGCCATGGCTCCATCCCAGTGGCCCGGGCCGCCCTGGCCGGCGGAGCCAGCCAATGTGGCGTGGCCACCCTGGCCGAAGGTATCGAACTGCGCCGGGCCGGAATCGAGGCACCGATCCTGGTGATGGGCAGCCTCACCCAGGCGGAGGAGCTGCGCAGCTGTCTGCATTGGCAGCTGATGCCCACCATCAGCGGCATGCGCGAGGCCCTGCTCTGTCAAAACCTCGCCAGCGATCAGGGCCAAGCCATGGCCTTGCAGCTCAAGCTCGACACCGGCATGGCGCGCCTGGGGGTCGATTGGCAGGAGGGGCCCAGGCTGGCGGCGGCGATCGCCGAGCTGGAGGCGGTGCAGCTGGCAGGGGTTTACTCCCACCTCGCCAGCGCCGATGCGGCACCGGGCGACGACGATGGCCTCACGGCCCAGCAGCAGCAGCGCTTCAACACAGTGCTCCAGGCCCTGCGCAACCAGGGCCTGGAGAGCGGCAGCCGCCACCTGGCCAATTCCGCTGGCACCCTGCGCAGTGCGGGGCTCCACTACGACCTGGTGCGCGTCGGCCTGTCCCTCTACGGCCATAGCCCTGCGCCCCACCTCGCCGGTGTCACCCAGCTGGAGCCCGCCATGACCCTGCACGCCCGGGTGAGCCTGGTGCGGGAGGTGGGATCCGGAGTGGGGGTGAGCTACGGCCACCGCTTCCGCACCAGCCGGCCCAGCCGGCTGGCGGTGGTGGGCATCGGCTATGCCGATGGCGTGCCCCGGCAGCTGTCCAACCAACTTGAAGTGCTGTTTGCTGGCCAACGCCTGCCCCAGGTAGGGGCCATCACCATGGACCAACTGGTGCTGGATGCCACCGACTGCCCGGCGCTGGAGGTGGGCTCGGTGGTGACCCTGCTGGGACAGGACGGCGACGACCAGATCACCCCCAGCGACTGGAGCGACCACTGCCAGACCATCCCCTGGGAGATCCTGTGCGGCTTCAAGCACCGTCTGCCACGCCTCACCGCGGCCCAGGCCGCCTGGGAGGGCCCCATCGACGGGGCTCACTGATAAGCTCGTCAAGCTGCTGGAGAGGTGGCTGAGTGGTTGAAAGCGGCTCCCTGCTAAGGAGTTACAGGAGGCAACTTCTGTCGAGGGTTCGAATCCCTCCCTCTCCGTTGAAAACTGGTTTGAGGAGGGTGCGTCCCCTCCCGAAACCGGCCAGCCTCGCGATCCCAAGGGCGACGCCTCGGCAAGCAGGCCAGCCAAGCAGGACTGTTCAGACGCGGCAGAACACCAGCAGATGCTGGCTTACGTCGACACCTGAATCAGGTACGCCTCAGGAAACTCAGGGCCTGGATTGTGGCGAGAGGAAAAGCGACGCTCGCATGAGGCGCCCGAACTCAGCAATCACCAAATAGCCTTCACCTCGGCGAGGAAAGCCACTGCGCAAAACTATTCAATCAACGCACCAAGGCCCGCCGTGGGCGGAAAAAATGCCTATTCACGGGAAAGCGCTATAAGTGGCTTAGCTCTTAAGCAGTCGTGGCGCTGTTCCAGTGGATAGCAGTATCCAAGCACCAGGACCTTCTGAGAAACTTCGTCGGCGCTGTTGAACAATTGGGCCTGGAGATAGACCCAGAATTCTCCAGCAGCGTTTCGATCTACGCCAGGGAGCAGGCAAGCACCAGGACCCCTGCCAATGCTCGTGTAACTGTCATCATCTCCGCCACCAACGGATCAAAAGACGAGTTCCAGATTGAGGTCAGAAGCTCCGAACCCATGCTCAAGCGGGGGACGAGATGCGAGCAGATTGCCACTGATCTCAAGGCCATCCTTCTCTCGAAGGCATAGGACGCGACGCCCGATCAACCCAACGGAATCAAGAGCGCGATTTCAGCAGGACCAGCAGCAGCCTCGGCCTCTCCCAGGTGAGCCACTCAAATGGCGCTGGCCGCGGCCAAACGAGCGGCAATTTCAGGCAAGAGGCGGGTGTCCCGTGCGCAGGCCTCGCCCTCCGAGAAAATCACCAACAGAAATGGGGCCGCCCGGCCCCCGTCCTGTGGCGCTGGCGGTTCCACATAGGCCGCATCGTGCCGCGCCTGGCTCATCCAGCCCGCTTTGCTCCAGAGCTGAGCCGATGGCGGCAGCCCTTCACCAATGAAGCCATCCACCTGGTTTTCAGGATCCGCGGCCCGTTGCGCCGGATCCAGGCTGCGGGCCAGGAGTGCGCGCATGCGCGCACAGGCGGGAGGGGACACCAGCGCCGAAGCGATCACCGCCTGCAGCAGCCGAGCCACCGCATCGGTGCTGAGGCGATTGCGGTTATCCAGCTGTTCGCCATAAAACTCCCGCTCGCGGCCGTAGGGGCCGTCTCCCCAGGTTTTCTGGCAGGCATTGCAGCCCTGGAGCTCGGGCCAGTCGAGCTCTGCCAGCCAGCGATTCACCAACTGGCGCTGCTCCACCCACGCGGCCATGCGCCGGGGCGGCAGCGCCGGACCACTGGTGGTGCCAGTGAGCAGATCCAGCACCAGGCCGGTCGCGTCATTGCTGGAATCGCGGATCATGTCGGCGAGGGCGCGGCGCAGCTCAGGCGTGTCGATCAGCAGATCGCTCTGACGCCAGGCTTCCGCAGCCACCAGATACACCAGCTTCACCACACTGGCGGGATAGCGCCGACGATCGCCCGCCCAGCTGGCGCCCTGCACCGGCAGACCCCAGAACTGCGCCTGGGCCAGATCGGCAGCGCGCGCGATCAGCGATTGGTCGTAACGCACCCAGGTGATCGAAAGGTGCTGGGCCAACCCTGGCCTCCCCTCCAACTCCAGGGCTCGAACCAGGTCGGCCAGGATCTGGCCCATGGCCGGATCGGGGCTGTAGAACGCCATCACCACCGGCCACGTTGTGGCGAGATACAAGTGTGGCGAGATTAGGCAGCGTCCATCCAATCCCCTTGGCCCTAGGCGCCCCGACGGCGCCTGAATGGCTCCTCGCCGGCACGATCTGGCGCCTCACCGCCGCCGTGGATCTGCACAGCCAGCCCCAGGGCAAGGGCCTCGCCACCCAGGCCTGGGTGGGCCGCCACCTGCAAATCCTCACCAGCCCACAGCCGGGGGGGGATCGGCGCCTGCGGGTGCGCTTGCTCGAGGATGGTTACCCGGGCTGGCTGGAGCCCACGGCACTTCTGGGAGCAGCGGTGGCCAGCGGCCGCCCGCAGCCCGAACGGCTCGCGCGCAGCGCCATTGCCCGGCGGCTGCCGCTGGTGCTGGGGTTTGCGGAGGCCGCACGGCAGCAGCCGAACACCTACCTGTGGGGCGGCAGCCTGGGCCCTGATTACGACTGCTCCGGCCTGGTGCAGCGGGCCTTTGCCAGCGCCGGCATCTGGATCCCGCGGGACGCCTACCTGCAGGAGCGCTTCTGCCAGCCGGTAGCGGTGCAACCCGGCCAAACCCAGCTGCTGGCCCCCGGCGACCTGATTTTCTTCGGCACGCCCCAACGCTGCACCCATGTGGGCCTGCACCTGGGTGGGGGGCGCTACCTGCACAGCTCCGGCATTGCCCATGGCCGCAATGGCGTCGGGCTCGACGACCTCGCGCCCCACAACCCCCACCCGGTGGCGCGTCATTACCGGCTGGAACTGCGCAGCGCCGGCCGTGTCATGCACAGCCATGACGGCAGCCCCCTGCCCGCCTAGGTTCGCCGCAAGAACAGGAGAACGATGAACCAGTTGGCGCCGGATCAACCCATTCCGGAACGTCTGGATCTCTCCGTGGTGGTGCCCCTCTACAACGAGGAGGAGAGCCTGCCCCAACTGGTCGAGCAACTGCTGGCCGCGGTGCGGCCCCTGGGGCTGGCCTTTGAGTTGGTGCTGGTGGACGACGGCTCACGCGACGACACCGCCGGCGTGCTGAGCCGGCTGACCGCCACGGCGCCCGAGCTGGTGGCCGTGCTGTTGCGCCGCAACTACGGCCAAACCGCCGCCATCGCCGCCGGATTCGATGCCAGTCGCGGGGCTGTGCTCGTCACCCTCGATGGCGACCTCCAAAACGACCCCGCCGATATCCCCTTGCTGCTCAGCGAGCTCAACCGGGGCTACGACCTGGTGAGTGGCTGGCGCCACCAGCGCCAGGATGCGGCCATGCAACGCCTGCTGCCCAGCCGAATCGCCAACCGCCTGATCGCCCAGGTGACCGGAGTGCGGCTGCACGACTACGGCTGCTCGCTTAAGGCCTACCGGCGCGAAGTGGTGAGCGACCTCAACCTCTACGGCGAGCTGCACCGCTTCCTGCCGGCCCTGGCCTTCATCGAAGGAGCGCGGATCAGCGAAGTGAAGGTGAACCACCACCCCCGGCGCTTTGGCGAGAGCAAATACGGGCTTGATCGCACCTTCCGGGTGCTGATGGACCTGCTGACGGTGTGGTTCATGAAGCGATTTCTGACCCGACCGATGCACGTGTTCGGCTTCGGCGGGCTCGCTGCCATGGGGGTGGGCCTGCTGATCGGCCTCTGGCTCGTGGGCGAAAAGCTCCTGTTGGGCAACGACATCGGCGATCGCCCCCTACTGCTGATGGCTCTGCTCAGTTTTCTGACGGGTGTGCAACTGTTCTGCTTTGGCCTGCTGGCCGAGCTCCAGATGCGCACCTACCACGAAAGCCAGGGCCGGCCGATCTACCGGGTGCGGGCCACATTGCGGGGCAACGGCAACTGCAGCGGTGGCTGAAGGCCGGATCCACAGGTACGGCCACGGAAGCGCTCCATGGCGCGGGCCGCTGCCTGGACCACGGCTGGATCGACGTCGCGTAGGCCACGGGCCAACAGGGGCAGGCTGGCCCGCTGACCCCAAACGCCCGCCGCTTCGATGGCAGCCAGGCGCTCGCGTGCAGGCCCTCCCAACTGAAGGCTGAGAGCCCTCAGGAAGAGCGCTCTCTCGCGGGCCGTCATGGGCAGCGGCCGGGATCGTGCAGCCAGCCCATCAGCCTCTGTCAACGCGGCAGGCTCGGCGCCACCTGCCACCAAAGCAATCTGGGCCCGGTTCAAAGCCGCCACGGCCTGCGAATCGAGGGCAAGCCCCAGGGTCGGGCGACGACGGGCCAACAACCAGAACGAGGCAGCCACGATGGCCGCAACGGCGGTCAGCAAAGACGGGGGCATGGATTGAACTTTTATGTCGCCCCTGCAGGGGCATTGGGGCCCCTTTGGGGGAGCTCCCTACAGTATTGATGGTTGCTATTGGCCCGTGCCATGACTGGAGAATTCGCTGCCGCTTGGATGCCCTCGGTGTTCGTACCCCTTGTGGGAATCCTCGGCCCAGCCTTGGCCATGACCCTGCTGTTCAACGTGATCGAAGCCAGCGACTGAGCTCCAACCGGAGCCGTTGCCCTGCCTCACCGCTTTCCCCCCGCCACCATGACTGTGACCCCCGTGGCCGACCCCTGTGTCGGCAATCTGGCCACCCCCGTTAACAGCAGCTACTTCAGCAAGGCCTTCCTGAACGCCCTGCCGGCCTACCGCCCGTCGCTCTCGCCCAACCGCCGGGGACTGGAAGTGGGCATGGCCCATGGCTTCTTCCTCTACGGACCATTCACGATCTGCGGGCCGCTGCGTCTCACCGAGTACGCCAGCACCGCTGGCCTGCTGGCCACCATCGGCCTGGTGTCGATCCTCACGGTGTGCCTGTCGATCTACGGCACCGCGGGTAACGGACCCAACATCCAGCCCGCTGACGCCACCATCGACAACCCTCCCGCCGACCTGTTCACCAAGGCAGGCTGGGCTGAATTTGCCAGCGGCTTCTGGCTCGGCGGTTGCGGCGGCGCCGCTTTTGCCTGGTTCCTGGCCGGCACGGCCATCGTGGCTCCGCTGGTCAACATCGCCGGCGGCGTCTGGAGCGTCGGCTGAGCCTCAGCCGCAAAGCCCAGCCATCCCAACAGGCCCCAGCCCCGCTTCGGCGGGGCTTTTTTGATGCGTGGGTGCACGGGGAGCGATCAGCGCCAACATTGGCGCAGCCCCGATGCCCGATGGTGCGATGCCAGACGATTCCATGCCAAGCCGCAATCACCAGCGCAGGCTGCTGCCGTTCAGCCTGGCGCTCGTGGGCAGCGGCGTCCTGCTCGCGGCCTGCCAGAAAGGTGGTCCCCAGTTGCCGGCACAACCAACGCTGCCGGCCCCAAATGCAGCTGGACAACCCCAGGCGGATCAACAGGCTGAAGCAGCCAAGCTGGCGCAGCAACGGATCGAGCAAGCAGCCCTGAAGCAAGGCTGGAGCGCAGGTCACCGCGCCACCGTGACCTGCCTACAGGGAGAACGCGCCCAGACCGACGGCAATGAGCTGCGCTGCGAAGACCAGGCCTACGTGGAGCAGAACTACAGATCAACCAACAACCGCTAAACCATGGAGGGGCAACCCGCTGAGCCGTGCATCTCGGTTCATCGCCCCCCCCATGAAAGCCAATAAAAAACCCCGGCTTGTGCCGGGGTTGGTTCGTCCCTCAAGGAGAAGGCAAGGGCTAAAGGATTAGCCGAACTTGCCCGAGGTGGAGGCGATCAGGAAGGCGGCGTACGTGAGGATGTAGCCGATCGTGAAGTGGGCCAGGCCCACCACGCGAGCCTGAACGATCGAGAGAGCGACAGGCTTATCGCGCCAGCCCACCAGGTTGGCGAGCGGAGTGCGCTGATGCGCCCAAACGATGGTCTCGATCAGTTCCTGCCAGTAACCGCGCCAGGAGATCAGGAACATGAAGCCGGTGGCCCACACCAGGTGACCGAACAGGAACATCCAGGACCAAACGGCCAGGTTGTTGCTGCCAAACGGGTTGTAGCCGTTGATCAGCTGGGAGGAGTTGAGCCACAGGTAATCGCGGAACCAGCCCATCAGATAGGTGCTGGATTCGTTGAACTGAGCCACGTTGCCCTGCCAGATGGCGAGGTGCTTCCAGTGCCAGTAGAAGGTCACCCAGCCCACGGTGTTCAGGGCCCAGAAAACCGACAGATAGAAGGAATCCCAAGCCGAGATGTCGCAGGTGCCGCCACGGCCGGGGCCGTCGCAGGGGAAGGAGTAGCCGAAGTCCTTTTTATCGGGCATCAGCTTGGAGCCCCGGGCATCCAGGGCACCCTTCACCAGGATCAGGGTGGTGGTGTGCAGACCCAGCGCAATGGCGTGGTGCACCAGGAAGTCGCCAGGACCAATGGGCAGGAACAGGTCGTTGCCGCCATTGATGGCATCAATCCAGCCAGGCAGATACACAGCACTGGCAGTGCTGGCCGCGCTTGCGGAGTTGGAGAGCAGCACATCCATGCCATACATCGCCTTGCCGGAAGCGGCTTGGACGAACTGGGCAAAGACGGGCTCCACCAGGATCTGCTTCTCGGGGGTCCCGAAGGCGACAACCACGTCGTTGTGGACGTAGAGACCCAGGGTGTGGAAACCGAGGAACAGGGAGACCCAGCTCAGGTGGCTGATCAGGGCTTCCTTGTGCTCAAGCATCCGAGCCAACACGTTGTCCTTGTTGGCTTCCGGGTCGTAGTCGCGAATGAAGAAGATCGCACCGTGGGCGAACGCACCGCACATCAGGAAGATGGCGATGTACTGGTGGTGGGTGTACAGCGCAGCCTGCGTTGTGTAGTCCTTAGCGATGAACGCGTAGGACGGCATCGCATACATGTGCTGGGCCACCAGGCTGGTGACCACACCCAGAGCTGCCAGAGCCAGGCCGAGCTGGAAGTGCAGCGAGTTGTTGATCGTGTCGTAGAGACCCTTGTGGCCGGCGCCGAGGTCACCAGGGGTGCCCTTGGGCGGGTTGTGGGCTTCGAGGATCTCGCGAATCGAGTGGCCGATACCGAAGTTGGTCCGGTACATGTGGCCGGCGATCACGAAGATGCAGCCGATCGCCAGGTGGTGGTGGGCGATGTCCGTGAGCCACAGAGCTTCCGTCTGGGGGTGGAACCCGCCGAGGAAGGTGAGGATCGCGGTGCCGGAGCCTTCAGCCGTGCCGAACTGTTGATAAACAGTGTCGGGGTTCTGGGCATAGACACCCCAGTTGCCGGTGAAGAACGGAGCCAGACCAGCGGGGTGCGGGAGCACAGAGAGGAAGTTGTCCCAACCCACGTGCTGACCACGGGCCTCAGGGATGGCCACGTGAACCAGGTGACCGGTCCAGGCGATGGAGCTGAAACCGAAGAGCACCGCCAAGTGGTGGTTCAGCCGGGATTCAGCGTTCTTGAACCAGGCCAGGGAAGGCCGGAACTTAGGCTGCAGGTGGAGCCAGCCAGCGAACAGAGCCCAGGCCGACAGGATCATCATGAAGATGGAACCCTGATAAAGCTCGGCGTTGGTTTTCATCCCGATCGTGTACCACCAGTGGTACAGACCCGAATACGCAATGTTCACCGGAGAGGAGGCGCCCGCCTGGGTGAAGGCGGCAATCGCGCCCTGGCCGAAGTGGGGATCCCAGATCGCGTGAGCGATGGGACGGACATGCAGCGGATCGGCGACCCACTGCTCAAAGTTGCCCTGCCAGGCGATATGGAACAGGTTGCCCGAAACCCAGAGGCCAATGATGGCCAGGTGACCGAAGTGGGTGGAGAACAGCTTTTGGTAAAGCCGCTCCTCGGTCATGCCGTCGTGGCTCTCGAAATCGTGAGCCGTGGCAATGCCGTACCAAATACGGCGGGTTGTCGGGTCCTGTGCCAGACCCTGGCTGAACGAAGGAAATTTCGTTGCCATTGGGAAAGGTCAGGAAAGGTCAGCCGACCGCGACGATGCGGGCCAGGAAAAATGCCCAGGTTGTTGCGATACCGCCCAACAGATAGTGAGCGACACCGACGGCACGACCCTGGGTGATGGAGAGCGCCCGCGGCTGGATGGCGGGAGCAACCCTCAGCTTGTTGTGAGCCCAGACGATGGACTCGATCAGCTCTTGCCAGTAGCCGCGGCCACTGAACAGGAACATCAGGCTGAAGGCCCAGATGAAGTGGGCTCCCAGGAACATCAGACCGTAAGCACTGGAGCTCGAGCCGTAGCTGTTGATCACCTGTGCGGCCTGGGCCCAGAGGAAGTCCCGCAGCCAACCATTGATGGTGATGGCGCTTTGGGCGAAGTTGCCATTGGTGATGTGCTGGACGCTGCCGTCAGCGTTGACGGTGCCCCACACGTCGCTCTGCATCTTCCAGGAGAAGTGGAAGATGACGATCGACAGGGAGTTGTACATCCAGAACAGGCCGAGGAACACATGGTCCCAAGCCGACACCTGGCAGGTGCCGCCACGGCCGGGGCCGTCGCAGGGGAAGCGGAAGCCCAGATTCGCCTTGTCGGGGACGAGGCGGGAGCTACGCGCATACAGCACACCCTTGAGCAGGATCAGCACCGTCACGTGAATCGTGAAGGCGTGGATGTGGTGGACCATGAAGTCGGCCGTTCCCAGGGGGATCGGACCAGCGGCCACCTTGCCACCCACCGCCACAACAGCGCCGTTGAACACTTCGCTCACCCCCGCCAGGGCGTTGGGAGCGGTGCTTCCGGCAGCGGCGGCGTGCAGACCCTGAATCCACTGCGCGAAGACAGGCTTCAGGGCAATGGCGGAGTCGCTGAACATGTCCTGGGGACGACCCAGGGCACGCATGGTGTCGTTGTGGATGTAAAGGCCGAAGCTGTGGAAGCCGAGCCAGATGCACACCCAGTTGAGGTGGCTGATCAGGGCGTCGCGAGCCTTGAGCACCCGGTCGAGCACGTTGTCGACGTGCCTGGCGGGGTCGTAATCGCGAATCATCGCGATGGCGGCGTGGGCGCCGGCTCCGACGATCAGGAAGCCACCAATCCAGGTGTGGTGGGTGAAGATCGACAGCTGGGTGGGGTAGTCGATGCCGATGTATGGATACGGAGGCATCGCATACATGTGATGGGCCACGATGATGGTCAGCGAGCCCAGCAGAGCAAGGTTCACCGCCAGTTGGGCGTGCCAGCTGGTGGTCATGAACTCGAAGAGTCCGTCATGACCATTGGGAGCAGGGAACAGCAGGGGATCACCCTTCTGACCCTCGAGGATCTCCTTGATGCTGTGGCCAATGCCCCAGTTGGTGCGGTACATGTGGCCAGCCACGATGAACAGCACCGCGATCGCCAGATGGTGATGGGCGATGTCGGTCATCCACAGGCTGCCGGTCACAGGATTCAGACCACCCTTGAAGGTGAGGAAATCGCTGTAAGCCGCCCAGTTGCCGGTGAAGAAGGCTGAGATGCCCGCCCCGAAACCGGGGAACAGCTGGGCAATCACGTCCTGGTTCAGGAACTCGTGGGGCAGGGGGATGTCTGCATAGGTGGCGATGGTCTTGCCATTGAGCACCAGCGGCTGGCCGGCGTCGATCGCTTCCATCAGCGCATTGGTGGGCAGGGACACATGAAGAAGGTGTCCTGTCCAAGACAGGGATCCCAAGCCGAGCAGGCCAGCCAGGTGGTGGTTGAGCATCGACTCAACGTTCTGGAACCACTCGAGCTTGGGGGCTGCTTTGTGGTAGTGGAAGACGCCCGCATTGAGCATCAGCCCGGCCATCACCAGCGCGCCGATGGCCAGGGCCAGCAGCTGGGTTGTGTTGGTGATGCCCCAGGCCCTCCACACATGGAAGAGTCCGGAGGTGATCTGAATGCCGTGGAAGCCGGCACCCATATCGCCATTAAGGATTTCCTGGCCAAAGATCGGCCAAACCACCTGCGCCGAAGGCTTGACGTGCAGGGGATCGGTCAACCAACCGGTGTAGTTGGAGAAGCGCGCTCCGTGATAGAAGGCGCCGCTTAGCCAGATGAAGATGACGGCCAGGTGGCCGAAGTGAGCCGAAAAGATCTTGCGAGAGACCTCTTCGAGATCACTCGTGTGGCTGTCGAAGTCGTGAGCATTGGCGTGGAGGTTCCAAACCCAGGTGGTGGTTTTGGGACCTTTGGCAAGGCTGCGATCGAAATGGCCGGGCTTGCCGAACAGTTCGAAGGTGGCCGGAACGGGGTTCCGGTCGACCATGGCCTTCGCCTTTTCCCCACGCTCTGGTGGGCTGATGGTCATCGAGACGTTCCTCGAGGGACGGGGTCGAGGTGGTGGGTCCACCCCTGCAGCAGACCGGGAGGCCTGCTGTTGGGCCCCATGAACAACCGGCGACCGAGGCCTCCGGAGTCATGGGCACCAGCCGGGAAGAGGCATCGCGAAACCGCGAAACCGCTTGCCACAACTGGAGCTTGGGGCCCCAAATAGGGGACCGCTGGCGGAAGTATAGGGGCCGTTTCCGAGGGGTTTTGGGTTGCAGTTACAAAGGTTCAATCCCGGCGCTTCCCAGGCCAGCACTGGGCTTTACAGAACAAAAAGAATCATCGAGATTGACCTTCTTTTGACCTGGTCGTTATTACTTAATGACCAAAATTCAACCTGTAACAGTCTCTGGATTTCCAGGGTGGCCCGGCCCAGCAGAATGCCCGCAGAAACAGCTGAGCAACCCAGCGTGGGCGCAGGCAGCGCAATCCATCCAGCCCGTCCCCAACCGGGGGCGCACCAGGGCGGATCGCCCGCCCCCAGGCGGCCGATCCGCTGGTGGCAGCCCCTGATGTCGGGCCTGCTGGCGTTGCTGCTGCTGCTGCCCGCGGGTTGCAACCGGCTTTCCAGCACGCGGGGGGGCGAGGCACCAACCCCACCCCTGAGCCCCCAGGGCCCCAGTGGCCGCCTGCAGGAAGTGGCCCCGCCCATCGCCGTGCAGCAGCTCCAGTCAGCGCTGGGCGAGCACAACCCCCAGGTGACGATCCTGGCGCCGCAGGATGGCGTCAACCTGCCCAACGGCCCCGTATCCCTGCGCCTGCAGGTGCGCGATTGGCCGCTGGTCGATGCCGGCGCCCTGGGGCTCGGGCCCCATGTGGTGGTTCAGGTTGATGACCAGGCGCCCGTACGCCTGTCCCGGTCTACCGCGACCGCCAGCCCAGCCAGCCTCCAGATCGACCTGCCAGCCCTTACCCCTGGCAGCCACCGCATCACCGCCTATGCAGCCCGGCCCTGGGGAGAAGCGGTGAAAAGCCCAGGGGCCTGGGACCAGATCCGGGTGCACCGGGTCGCCGCCAATCCCCTGGCGATTCCCCAAGCAGGCAGCCCCCAGTTGATCCCGGTCAGCCCTGGGGACCTGGCAGGCCGGCAGCCGGTGCTGCTCGACTGGCTGCTGCTGGATGCCCCCCTCCAGGGCCTGCGCGACAACGACGGCAGCTGGCGTCTGCGGGTGACCGTGAACGGTGACAGCTTTTTGGTGGATCAAAACGCGCCCCTCTGGCTCAAGGGATGGCAAACCGGCAGCAACAGCGTGCTGTTGGAGCTGGTGGATGGGCGAGGCGAGCCCCTCAACCCTCCTTTCAACACGGTGGTGTCTGAAGTGGTTCTGGATACTGCCGGCCCCGGGCCGATCTGGCAGCGGGGCCGACTGAGCGACGACGAGCTGGCCCAACTGCTGGGCAACGCGCTCCCACCCCCAGCAGAACCCCAACCCACGGCCGCACCTGAGGCCGAACTTGAGGCCGAACTTGAGGCTGCGCCAAAACCCAAACCCGAACCCGAACCCCAGCCAGAGCCGCAGCCAGAGCCGGCAACAGAGCTCCAGGCCGAGGAGCCGCAAGCAGCGGAGCCGGAGCTCGAGGCCCTTCCAGATGTCGAACCCGCCCCAGAGCCCATGGGCGCGGAGACCCCCAGCTCCGCCACCGAACCCAGTCCAGACCCCAGTCCTGAGGGCCAGCTCGCACCCATGCCCCTGGTGCCGGCCAGTTCTCAGCGCATCGCGCCATCCACCAGTCTGGAAGGCTCAGCGCGCAATCAAGTGAACGCCGACGGCTCCCTCCTCAAGCCCAAGCCCCAGGGGCCCCTGTCCGGGTTGCGTCAGAAGCTAGGCGCGTGACGTCCCATTCGAGCCTCAACGCGACGCGCACCGCCGACGGGGCGCCGCGCCGTCCGATCTGGGCGCTGGGCTTCAGTGCGGCCAGCACGCCCCTGCTGGAACGGCTGGCCCAGGCGGGCCTGGTCGATGGCCGGGTCGGCCCAGACGACGAGCCGATGCCACGGGACTGCCTTGCGGACCAATGGCCATCGGCCGGTGCCTTTGTGATCGTCGGGGCCTGCGGTCTGGTGACCCGCCTGATCGCCCCGCTGCTCACGGGCAAGGACAGTGATCCGGCAGTGGTGGTGGTGGATGCCGAGGGCCGCTTCGCCATTCCCCTGCTCGGCGGCCATGCCGCCGGCGCGGATCGGCTCAGCCAGCGGATCGCCGCCAGCTTCGGTGGCCAGGCGGTGCTCACCGGCGCCACCGCCGCCGCGGCACGACTGAGCCTGGACAGCTTCGGCACCGCCTGGGGCTGGCGCCGGGGGGCTGGCGATTGGAACGCACTGATGCACGCGGCCGCCAGGGGGGAAGAGCCTGTCGCGGTGGAGGCCCGCCATGGCAGTCGCCGCTGGCTCGAGCTGCCGGCCGCCGCTGGCCTGCAAACGGTCTGCAGCCCCGACGCGGCCCATCCAGCCATGGTGGTGGACATCCACGCGGGGCAGGGCTGCCGCTGGCACCCGCCCAGCCTGTGGCTGGGTCTTGGCTGTGAACGCAATACCAGCCTCACCCTGCTGGAGCGCCTGGTGGATCAAACCCTGGCAGAGCTGCAGCTGGCACCTGAGGCCGTGGCCGGGCTGGCCAGCATCGACCGCAAGGCCGATGAACCGGCCCTGCTGGCCCTCGCCGCCCAGCGGCAATGGCCCGTTCGCTGGTTTGCAGCAGCGAGCCTGGCCGATGTGCCGGTGCCCAATCCCTCGCCGGCCGTGGCCCAGGAGATGGGCACCGCCAGCGTGGCGGAGGCGGCCGCCCTGCTGGTTGCGGGCCCTGGGGCGCAACTGCTCCAGGCCAAACGCATCGAACGCACCAGCGGCGGTGAGCAGGGGGCCGCCACCCTGGCGATTGCTCTGGCGGAAAGCCAATGGGCCCCCCAGCGGGGTCAGCTGCACCTGGTGGGCAGCGGCCCGGGCAGCCTGGATCTGCTCACCGGCGATGCCCGGCGCGCCCTGGCTGACGCCACCGTCTGGGTGGGCTATGGCCTCTACCTCGACCTGCTCGAACCCCTGCGGCGTCCGGATCAACTGCGCTGTGATGGCCAACTCACCGAGGAGCGGGCCCGCTGCGCCCTGGCCCTGGAGCTGGCGAGCCAGGGGCTGAACGTGGCCCTGGTGTCATCGGGCGACAGCGGCATCTACGCCATGGCCGGCCTGGCCCTGGAGTTGTGGCTGGCCCAACCAGCGGATGGACGCCCCAGCTTCGCCGTCCATCCGGGCATCTCGGCGCTGCAGCTGGCCGCCGCGCGGGCTGGTGCCCCATTGATGCACGACTTCTGCACCATCAGCCTCAGCGATCGACTCACGCCCTGGGCCGTGATCGAGCGACGGCTGCAGGCTGCCGCCACAGGGGATTTCGTCGTGGCGCTCTACAACCCGCGGTCCCAGGGGCGCGACTGGCAACTGGCCCGGGCCCAAGAGCTGTTGCTCCAAGGCCGGCCAGCCAGCACCCCGGTGGCCCTCGCCCGCCAGCTCGGACGAGCCGACGAGGCCGTGAGCCTGCACACCCTGGGCGAACTTCCGGTGGAGCAGGTGGACATGCTCACCTTGGTGCTCGTGGGCAACAGCAGCAGCTATGCCCGCGATGGCCGCATGGTGACTCCCCGCGGCTACCCGGGGGCCGAGCTCAGCTGAGCCGAAGCCATGGAAGAAAAAATCGGGATGACAGGATTCGAACCTGCGGCCCCTTCGTCCCGAACGAAGTGCGCTACCAAGCTGCGCTACATCCCGATGGAGCGACTTTAGGGGATGGCCTCCGCCCAACCCCCCTGATCCCGGTGGCTTTCTAGAGTCTCGTCCAGCCCTTCCTTCGGCCCCACCGGCCTGCGTTGCGCCGTGCTCAAACCCGACTGGCTGCGCGTCAAGGCCCCCCAGCGGGAACGGATCGGCGAGGTGGCCGACCTGCTGCTGGACCTGAAGCTCAACACCGTCTGCCAGGAGGCCAGCTGCCCCAACATCGGCGAGTGCTTCGCCGGCGGCACCGCCACCTTCTTGATCATGGGGCCGGGCTGCACCCGCGCCTGCCCCTACTGCGACATCGACTTCGACAAGAGCGTGCGAGAGCTCGATCCCACCGAGCCCGAGCGCCTGGGGGAAGCGGTGGCCCGGCTGGGGCTCAAGCACGTGGTGATCACCTCGGTGAACCGCGATGACCTGGCCGATGGCGGCGCCAGCCAGTTTGTGGCCTGCATTGCACACGTGCGCGCCCGCTCACCGCTCACCACGATCGAGCTGCTGATCCCCGATTTCTGCGGCAACTGGGAGGCGCTGGCGGCGGTGATGGAGGGCGCCCCGGAGGTGCTTAACCACAACATCGAAACCGTGCCGAGGCTCTACAAAAAAGCCCGGCCCCAGGGCATCTACGCGCGTTCTCTGGAGCTGCTGCAACGGGTGCGCGCAGGCTGGCCGCGCACCTACACCAAATCCGGCCTGATGACCGGCCTGGGCGAAACCGACACGGAGGTGCTCGAGGTGATGGCCGATCTACGGCGCCACCGGGTGGACATCGTGACCATTGGCCAGTACCTCTCCCCGGGCCCCAAACACCTGCCAGTAGACCGGTTCGTGACTCCTGAGCAATTCGACGGCTTCCGCCGCCATGGCGAAGAGGCCCTGGGCTTTCTGCAGGTGGTGAGCTCCCCGCTCACCCGCAGCAGCTACCACGCCGGCGAGGTGCAGCGGCTGATGCGGCAGTACCCCCGCTGAGGGGGGAGGGCGCTAGCTAGGCCGCCACCGCTTGCCGCTCCGCCAGGCCCACGGTGGCCTTCTCGCTGGGAGGTACCAGCAGCTTGAAGCGAGCCTTCCAGTTGCTCCAATCGGCCAGGATCGCCGCGGCCTTGGCGCTGCCGGTGGCTTGCAGGTGGGCCTCCAGCAGGGGCTTGAGCAAGGCCTCCTGCTCCGGGGTTGTGAGCTCGGCGATCGCCACGATCTCGGGGTTGACCCGCTCCGTCAGGCCGCCGGTTTCATCCAGAATGAAGGCCACACCGCCGGTCATGCCGGCGGCCACGTTGCGGCCGGTGCTGCCCAGCACCACCACCACACCGCCAGTCATGTACTCGCAGCAGTGGTCGCCGGCGCCTTCCACCACGGTGCGGGCACCGCTGTTGCGCACGGCGAAGCGCTCACCGGCGCGGCCGAGGGCAAACAGCTCACCGCCTGTGGCGCCGTAGAGGCATGTGTTGCCCAGGATCACCTGGCTGCCTGGATCCTGCACGCCGGCGGGGGGCACCACGGTGAGGCGGCCACCGTTGAGGCCCTTGCCCACGTAGTCGTTGGCTTCACCCACCAGGCGCACGTTCATGCCCTGGAGCACGAAGGCCCCGAAGCTCTGACCCGCGGCCCCTTCGTAGGTGAGGTCAAGCTGGCCAGCGAAGCCGGTGTTGCCATGGCGGGCGGCGATTTCGCCGGAGAGGCGGGCGCCCACGCTGCGGTCGGTGTTCACGATCGCCAGGGTGCGGGCCACGCGGCCGTGGCCCTCCATGGCCGCCATCACCTCAGCGTCGGCCAGGAGCTGGTCTTCCAAGATCTGCCCATTGCCATGGGCCTCGGCATCGTGCTGCAACCAGCGGCGATCGGCCGCTGCTGGAATCGGATCGATCAGGCAGGAGAGATCAAGGGCCTGAGTTTTGGCCAGCTGCACGGTGCGGGCCTGCAGCAGCTCGGTGCGGCCGATCAGGTCTTCGAGGCGGGCCACGCCGAGCACGCTCAGCAGCTGGCGCACCTCCTCGGCCACGAACAGGAAGAAATTCACCACGTGCTCGGGCACGCCGGGGAAGCGCTTGCGCAGGTTCTCCTTCTGGGTGGCGACCCCCACGGGGCAGTTATTGGTGTGGCAAACGCGGGCCATGATGCAGCCCTCAGCGATCATCGCCACCGAGCCGAATCCGTATTCCTCAGCGCCCAGCAGGGCGGCGATGATCACGTCCCAGCCGGTCTTGAGGCCGCCATCGGCGCGCAGCAGCACCCGATCGCGCAGTCCGTTTTCCAGCAGAGAACGGTGCACCTCAGTGAGGCCTAGCTCCCAGGGGCTGCCGGCATGCTTGATCGAACTCAGCGGTGAGGCACCGGTGCCGCCGTCGTGGCCGGAGATCTGGATCACATCAGCATTGGCCTTGGCCACCCCTGCGGCGATCGTGCCGATGCCGATCTCGGCCACCAGCTTCACGCTCACCTTGGCGGCGGGATGCACCTGGTGCAGGTCGTGGATCAGCTGGGCCAGGTCCTCGATCGAATAGATGTCGTGGTGGGGTGGTGGCGAGATCAGCGCCACGCCGGGCTTGCTGTTGCGCAGCCAGGCGATGTAAGGATCCACCTTGGGTCCCGGCAGCTGGCCGCCCTCGCCGGGCTTGGCCCCCTGGGCCACCTTGATCTCCAGCTGCCGGCCGCTGCGCAGGTATTCAGGGGTCACACCGAAACGGCCCGAGGCGATCTGCTTGATCGCCGAGCAGGCGGTATCGCCGTTGCGAAGTCCCTTGAGCGTGGGCAGGGTGGCGGAACGCCCCTCCCCGTCCACATCGTTGAGGGTGTGGAAGCGAGCTGGGTCTTCGCCGCCCTCGCCGCTGTTGCTCTTGCCACCGATGCGGTTCATGGCGATGGCCAGCACCTCGTGGGCCTCGCGCGAGAGCGCCCCCAGGCTCATGCCACCGGTGCAGAAACGGCTGCAAATGCTCTCGATGCTCTCGACCTGCTCGATGGGTAAGGGAGCGGGTGCGGGCTTGAGCTCCAGCAGGTCGCGCAGGGCGGTGACCGGCCGGTTTTCCAACAGGGTTTTGTAGGTGGAGAAGTGGTCGTAGCCGGGGCCGGCCTTCACGGCCGCATGCAGGGCCTTGGCCATCTCCGGGCTGTTGAGGTGGTATTCGCCACCGGTGCGGTATTGCACAAAGCCCATGAATTCGAGCTTGGTGCGGTTGAGCTCGGGGAAGGCTTTGGCGTGGAAGCTCAGAGTTTCGCTGGCCAGCTCGCCCAGGCTCAGGCCCGCCACCCGGCTGGTGGTGCCCTTGAAGGCCAGCGCGATCAGGTCGGCACCGAGGCCGATCGCCTCAAAGATCTGGGCGCCGTGGTAGCTGGCCAGCAGCGAGATGCCGATCTTGGACAGGATCTTGCGCAGGCCATCCTCCAGGGCCTTGCGCACGTTGGCCTGGGCCTGGTCGGGCGTGAGGGCCGGCAACTTGCCGGTTTCGATCAGCTTCTGCACGCGGGGATGTGCCAGCCAGTGTCGAGTGGTTTCCCAGGTGAGCCAGGGGCATACAGCGCTGGCGCCATAGCCGATCAGGCAGGCCAAGTGATGGGTGCTCCAACACTGGGCCGTGTCCACCACCAGGGAGGCCTGCAGCCGCAGCCCCAGGTTCAGCAGGTGATGGTGCACCGCCCCCACCGCCAGCAGCGGCGGGATGGTGGTGATGGTGGCCGTGATCCCACCGCTGGGGCCGCCACGATCACTGAGCACCAGGATCTGGGTGCCAGCGCGCACGGCCGCCTCCGCCTCTGCCTTGAGGCGCTCCACCGCAGCCGCCAGACCCCCAGGTCCAGCAGTGATCGGCATCAAGGTGGAGAGCGTGGTGGCGGGCAAACCTTGCTCGGCCACCGCCGCCAGCTCCGCCTCATTGAGGATCGGACTGGCCAGGTGCAGCACCGCGGCCGAGGCGGCCTCCGGCTTCAGGGGCGAGCCCCGCTTGCCCAGGTGCATCTCCAGGCTCATCACCAGCTTTTCCCGCAGGGGATCGATCGGCGGGTTGGTGACCTGAGCGAAGCGCTGCTTGAAATAGTCGTAGAGCAGGTGCGGTTTATCGGAGAGCACCGCCAGGGGGATGTCATCACCCATGCAGTAGGTGGGCTCCTTGGCTGCGCCGGCCATGTCCTCGATCACCAGCTCAAAGTCTTCGGCGGTGAAGCCAAAGGCCGTTTGCTGCTGCAGTAGCTCCAGATCGCCCAGCTGGCGCTCCTGCGTCCAGGGCTGGGCCGCCAGGCTGCGGCGATGCTCCGCCAGCCAGGCGCCGTAGGGGTGACGGGCCGCCACCTCCTGCTTCACATCCCAGTTTCGCAGCAGGCGGCCCTGCTCCAGATCCACCGCCAGCATCTGACCGGGGCCCAGGCGGCCCTTTTCGATGATGCGGCTCTCCTCGAGCTCCACCACGCCGGTTTCAGAGCCCATCACCACGAAGCCATCGCTGGTGATGCAGTAGCGGGCCGGGCGCAGGCCATTGCGATCCAGGGTGGCGCCGACGCTGCGGCCATCGGCGAACACCAGCAGGGCCGGGCCGTCCCAGGGCTCCTGGGTGCAAGCGGAATACTCGTAGAAGGCCGTGATCTCAGGTTTGCCTGTCAGCTCCGGCTGATCGCGGAAGGCCTCCGGCACCAGGGTGAGCAAGCTCTCCGTGATGGGCCGGCCGCTGCGCACCAGCAGCTCGAGGGTGGCGTCAAGGTTGGCCGAGTCGCTGAAGGCGGCATTCACCACCGGCTTGAGGTCACCAGCGGCCTCCCCCCACACCGCATCGAGGCTGGCCTCCGAGGCCCGGGCCCAGTTGAGGTTGCCCAGCAGGGTGTTGATCTCGCCGTTGTGGCCCAACAGCCGCATGGGCTGGGCCAGGGGCCAGCGGGGCAGGGTGTTGGTGCTGAAGCGGCGGTGGTACATCGCATAGCTCACGGCAAAGCGCGCATCGCGCAGGTCGCCATAAAAGGCGGCGAGCACCTCCGAGCGCACCATGCCCTTGTACACAACCGTGCGGCTGCTCAAGGAGGCGAAGTAGAGGTCGCTGGGTCCAGGGCCCCAGGCCTCGCGGGCCCGGTCGCCGCAGCGGCGGCGCAGGCGAAATAGCACCGACTCCAGGGCATCGCCGGCTTCGTCGGCGGCCAGCAGCCACTGCTCAATCGCCGGAGCGGTGCCCAGGGCCAGGGGGCCCAGCACTGCTGGATTCAGCGGCACCGCGCGCCAACCCAGGCTGCGAAGCCCCAGCTTGGCGGCCTCTTCGGCGCAGAAGGCTTTGGCCTGCTCGCGCTTGGTGGCATCGGCCGGCAGGAACAGCATGCCCAGGCCGCGGGCACTGCCGTTGGCAGCCGCTGCCTCGGGCCACACTGCCTCCAGATAGCTCCAGGGGATGCCGCAGAGCACCCCGGCACCGTCGCCGGAATCGCCATCGCCGCCGCAGCCGCCGCGGTGCTCCATGCAATCGAGGCCACGCAGGGCCTGCTGCAGCACCCAGTGGCTGGCTTCCCCCTTCAGGCTGGCCAGGAAGCCCACGCCGCAGGCGTCCTTCTCGCCCGCGACCGCCGCCGGTGCGGGGCTGTCGCAATGGGGCCAAACGGGGCGAGGGGAACGAGGCATAACCCGAAACGGTCCGGCAGTTGATCTGACAGATCAGCGCTGCAGCACACCCGGAGGTGCCTGCAACAGCAGAACGTCCAATCCTAGGGATGTACACCCCCCTGCCCTGGTCGCCCCAACGGCGAAGAGGGCTAGCGTTCAGCGCTGACGGCTGGGTGGGCCATGGCTTCCGCAGCTTCGCTGGCTCCCTGGCTCCTGGTTCTCCTGCTACCGGCGGCCAGCCGGGCCATCCCCCAAGCGGTGCCACCGCCGCCCCCACCACCGCCTCCACCTCCTGCCACAACGCCGGCCACACCTGCGGCTCCAGCCAGGCTCCCAGGGGCCAACCGTGCCCCCCGCCCTGAAACAGGCCAGCAGCGGCAGGGCAGCAGCCTGCGGATCAACGGCCGCACCCGAACGGCCCGTTGGCTTTGGGTTGGGCCATCCGGCGACCGCCCCACGCAACTCTGGATTCCGCTGGAGGTGCTTGAGAACCAGCTGGGGGTCACCAGCCGCAGCCGCAGCGACGGCTCCCTCGATCTGGAGTGGTTCGGCCAAGGGCTCCAGGTGCCTGCCAACGCCCAGCGCAGCCTCGACGACGAGGTGACCATCGAGGTGAGCCCGATGTTTCGCGCCCTCGGGGTGGCCATGCGACAGGAGGGCAACCTGCTCAACCTCGAGCTGGCCAAGCCCCAGCTCCTGCAGGTGCGCAGCTCCACTCCGGGAAGCATCCGACGCGTCGTCCTCGACCTCAGTGGTCCGGCTGTTCTGGAGGGCGACGCCGGCGGGCTGAGGGTCGATCTCACCAGCCGGAACGAGCAGCAGGCGCAGCTTCAGGGCCTCGGCCTGTTGGGCCAGCAGGCCGCCGCAGGCCTGAGCCTCAAGCCCGCCACGGGCAAGTTGGGCCGTGTGTTCAGCCTGGGGGATCCGGCCCGGGTGGTGATCGAGTGGCCCGTTGAGGCCAGCGGCGCCTCAGCCAGCCCCGCCCCTCCGATTGATCCCCGCCTGCAGGCCTTGCTCGGCAAGGAGGTGCAGTGGGATCGGCTGATTCGCCAGGGGGTGCGCATCAATGCGGTCCGCATCGATCCCCGCACCGCCCCCCTGCAGCTCCGGCCCCTGGCCAGGCCAGGGGGGATGGAAGGGCTCAGTTCGCTGGTGCAGCTCGCCAACCAGCAGCAGGCCTGGGTGGCCATCAACGGCGGCTACTTCAACCGGGTGCGGCGCCTGCCCCTCGGTGCCCTGAAGGACAACGGCCGCTGGCTGTCCGGACCCATCCTGAACCGGGGCGTGGCGGCCTGGGGCGAGCGCAGCCTGCCCCAATTCGGTCGTTTGCAGTTGCGCGAATGGATCGTGAGCCCGAGCGGCCAGCGGCTGCCGATCGTGGTGGTGAACAGCGGCTATGTGCAGCGCGGCATCAGCCGCTACACCGCCGACTGGGGGTCGAGCTACAAGGCCCTGAGCGGCTCGGAAACGGGCCTGCTGATCCAGGCGGGCAGTGTGCGGCAGCGGCTCGGCCCCGCCGAGCTCGACGCCGGCGTGCTCCTGCGGGGGGATGACCTGTTGCTGGTGGCTCGCGGCGGCGCAGAACTGCCCTGGGGGCCGGGCGAGCGACTCCAGCTCGAGAGCCGCCCGAGCAACGACCTGGGCCTGGCACCCCATGTGATCGGGGGCGGCCCCTTGCTGCTCCTGGACGGCCGCATTGTGCTCAATGGCGCCGCCGAGAACTTCAGCAGCTCCTTCCTCAGCCAAGGGGCGCCGCGCACCGTGCTGGCCAGCGACGACCGGCAGGTGTGGTTGATCACCATGGAAGGCACCCAGGACAGCGGACCCTCACTGGGGGAAACGGCCGCCCTGCTGCAGCAATTGGGACTGCGCCATGCCCTCAACCTCGATGGCGGCAGCTCCACCGGCCTGGTGCTGGGAGGCTCGCTGCAGGTGAAGGGCAGAGGCGTGGCCGGCTCGGTGCATAACGGCGTGGGACTGGTGCCATGAAACGGCTGTGGAGCTGGCGAGTCCTGCCAAAGTGGAGGGCCGACCACCTCCCGAGCCCGCCATGCCCAAGGGTCACAGCCTGCGCGTGACCGCCGCCGCCGCAGCTGAGCTGGGGCGGCAAGCTGCCGTGGCCGGCACCCCCGGGATGATGCACCTCGACCTGGTGGAGGGCAGCTGCGAGCGTTGGGCCATCCGGCTGCGACCCGGCCAACTGGCGGGAACGCCGATCGCCCGCGCCGATGGCATCACCCTCTACGCCCCGCCGGAGCAGCTCACCCTGCTCACGGGTTTGAGCCTCGACTATCGCGGCGACATCAGCGGAGGAGGCTTTTTGGTGCGCCCCGGCGAGGGCGTGGTGAGCTGCGCCTGTGGCACTGCATTCAGCCGGGGAGGGGCGAGCCGACAGGCGACCCAGTAAGGTGACGGATTGTCGAAATCGGTCGGACGTCCGACCAATGTTCTCCGACCAGATCCCGGCCCTCGATGCCCACCATTCAACAGCTGATCCGTACTGAGCGCCAGAGTCTTTCCCGAAAGACAAAGTCGCCTGCCCTGCGCTCTTGCCCCGAGCGCCGTGGTGTCTGCACCCGCGTGTACACCTCCACTCCGAAGAAGCCGAACTCGGCCCTTCGCAAGGTGGCTCGCGTGCGCCTCACCTCCGGCTTCGAGGTGACGGCCTACATCCCCGGCATCGGCCACAACCTCCAGGAGCACTCTGTGGTGCTGATCCGGGGAGGTCGCGTCAAGGATCTGCCCGGCGTGCGGTACCACATCATTCGGGGCACCCTGGACACGGCTGGCGTGAAGGATCGCCGCCAGTCCCGTTCCAAGTACGGCGCCAAGACGCCGAAAGCCTGAGTTGACGTTGATTCAGCCGGTCAAGCCGCTGAATCGCTGCCAACTGCCTACCAGGCACCCGCCTGGGTCCCTGGTCCATTCCACCCTCGTCCTTCCCGCTCCGGTCGACCATGTCTCGCCGCAATGCCGCCGAGAAGCGCCCCGTGCTTCCCGACCCTCAGTTCAACAGCCGCCTGGCCTCGATGATCGTGGCCCGGCTGATGAAACACGGCAAAAAATCCACCGCCCAGCGCATCCTCTCAGACGCGTTTTCGCTGATCAACGACCGCACGGGCTCTGATCCGCTTGAGCTGTTCGAAACCGCCGTCCGCAACGCCACGCCCCTGGTGGAAGTGCGGGCCCGACGCGTGGGTGGCGCCACCTATCAGGTGCCGATGGAAGTACGCCAAGAGCGCGGCACCGCCATGGCCCTGCGCTGGTTGGTCAACTTCTCCCGGGCCCGCAACGGGCGCAGCATGGCCCAGAAATTGGCCGGTGAGCTGATGGATGCGGCCAATGAAGCCGGCAGTGCCGTTCGCAAGCGGGAAGAAACCCACAAGATGGCCGAAGCCAACAAGGCCTTCGCCCACTACCGCTACTGATTCCCTTCAGTTGCCCTTCAAGCGGCTGAAGTCCTGGGCGGCTTCAGCTACTGCAGACCCAGTCTGTAGAGTAACGCCCTCGTTTTGTAGACCTCTCGGAGACTTGCCCCGTGGCCCGCGCCTTTCCACTGGAACGCGTTAGAAATATCGGTATTGCCGCGCACATTGATGCTGGCAAGACCACCACAACTGAACGGATTCTGTTCTATTCAGGCGTGGTGCACAAGATGGGCGAGGTGCACGACGGCGCCGCTGTCACCGACTGGATGGAGCAGGAGCGCGAGCGCGGCATCACCATTACTGCTGCGGCCATTTCCACCAGCTGGAAAGACAACCGCATCAACATTATCGACACCCCCGGGCACGTCGACTTCACGATCGAAGTGGAGCGCTCAATGCGGGTGCTGGACGGCGTGGTCGCCGTGTTCTGTGCCGTCGGTGGCGTCCAGCCCCAGTCGGAAACCGTGTGGCGCCAAGCTGATCGCTACAACGTGCCTCGGATCGTGTTCGTCAACAAGATGGACCGCACCGGTGCCAACTTCCTGAAGGTCTACGAGCAGATCAAAGATCGCCTGAAGGCCAATGCTGCCCCGATCCAACTGCCGATCGGCGCCGAAGGTGAGCTGAAAGGGATCATCGACCTGGTGCGTAACAAGGCGATCATCTACACGAATGATCTCGGCACCGACATCATCGAAAGCGAGATTCCGGCTGACATGAAGGACGAGGCCCAGGAATGGCGCCTCAAGCTGATGGAATCGGTCGCCGAATCCGACGAAACACTAATTGATGCTTTCCTCGAAAACGGCGAGCTCACAGAGGAGCAGCTGATCAAGGGCATCCGCAGCGCCACCATTCATCACGGCATGGTGCCGATGGTGTGCGGCTCGGCCTTCAAGAACAAGGGCGTGCAGCTGGTGCTCGACGCCGTCGTCGACTACCTGCCCGCTCCTGTGGACGTGCCGCCGATCACCGGCCTGCTGCCTGATGGCACCGAGTCAAACCGCCCCTGCGACGACAGCGCCCCCTTCAGCGCCCTGGCCTTCAAGGTGATGGCCGACCCGTACGGGAAACTCACCTTTGTGCGCATGTATTCGGGCGTGCTCAACAAGGGCAGCTACGTGCTCAACTCCACCAAAGACAAGAAAGAGCGCATCTCCCGCCTGATTCTGCTTAAGGCCGATGACCGGGAAGAGGTGGATGAGCTGCGCGCCGGCGACCTGGGTGCCGTGCTGGGCCTCAAGGACACCACCACAGGCGACACCCTCTGCGTCGAGTCCGATCCGATCATTCTCGAATCGCTCTACATCCCCGAGCCAGTGATCTCGGTGGCCGTGGAGCCGAAAACCAAGGGCGACATGGAGAAGCTCTCCAAGGCACTCCAGTCCCTGTCGGAGGAAGACCCCACCTTCCGGGTCTCCACCGATCCGGAAACCAGCCAGACCGTGATTGCCGGCATGGGCGAACTCCACCTGGAAATCCTGGTGGACCGGATGCTGCGCGAATTCAAGGTGGAAGCGAACATCGGCGCCCCCCAGGTGTCGTATCGCGAAACCATTCGCTCCAGCTCCAAAGGCGAAGGCAAATTTGCTCGCCAAACCGGTGGCAAGGGCCAATACGGCCACGTGGTGATCGAAATGACACCCGGCGAGCCGGGTTCAGGGTTTGAATTCGTCAACAAGATTGTTGGCGGCATCGTTCCCAAGGAGTACATCGGCCCCGCCGAAGCCGGCATGAAGGAGACCTGCCAATCCGGCGTGATTGCAGGTTTCCCCATGATCGACGTCAGGGCGACCATGGTCGACGGCTCCTATCACGACGTCGACTCTTCGGAGATGGCGTTTAAGATCGCCGGATCCATGGCCTTCAAAGACGCCGTCAAGAAGTGCAATCCTGTACTTCTTGAGCCGATGATGAAGGTGGAGGTCGAGATCCCCGAGGATTTCCTTGGATCGGTCATCGGCGACCTGTCATCCCGTCGCGGCCAGGTCGAAGGGCAGTCCATTGACAATGGGCAGTCCAAGGTCCAGTCGAAAGTGCCCCTGGCCGAGATGTTCGGCTATGCCACCCAGCTCCGATCCATGACCCAGGGTCGGGGTATTTTCTCGATGGAGTTCAGCCATTACGAGGAAGTTCCTCGCAATGTGGCTGAGGCCATCATCTCCAAGAATCAGGGCAATTCCTGATCTCTCCTCTACCCGTTAACCCCCCGATTCTTTCCACTCATGGCACGCGAGAAGTTCGAAAGGAACAAGCCCCACGTCAACATCGGCACCATTGGCCACGTTGACCATGGCAAAACCACCCTGACGGCTGCCATCACCAACGTGCTGGCATCCCAAGGCATGGCCAAGGCCCAGGCCTACGACGAAATCGATGGTGCCCCTGAAGAGAAAGAGCGGGGGATCACCATCAACACCGCGCACGTCGAATACGAAACCGGCAAGCGTCACTATGCCCACGTGGACTGCCCCGGCCACGCGGACTACGTGAAGAACATGATCACCGGTGCTGCCCAGATGGACGGCGCCATCCTGGTGGTGGCCGCCACCGACGGCCCGATGGCCCAGACCAAGGAGCACATTCTGCTGGCCAAGCAGGTGGGCGTGCCCGCACTGGTGGTGTTCCTCAACAAGAAGGACATGGTCGACGACGAGGAGATCCTCGAGCTCGTCGAACTGGAGATGCGTGAACTGCTCAGCAGCTACGACTTCCCCGGCGATGACATCCCCGTGGTGGCTGGTTCAGCCCTGAAGGCTCTGGAGTACATCCAGGCTGGCAACAAGGCTGAGCGTGGCGCCGACGAGTGGGTCGACAAAATCCTCGACCTGATGGATGCGGTCGATGAGTCGATCCCCGAGCCCGAGCGCGAAATCGACAAGCCGTTCCTGATGGCCATCGAAGACGTCTTCTCGATCACCGGTCGTGGCACCGTGGCCACCGGTCGGATCGAGCGCGGCAAGGTGAAGGTCGGCGAGACCGTGCAGATCGTGGGGATCAGGGACACCCGCGAAACCACCGTCACCGGCGTGGAAATGTTCCGCAAGCTCCTCGACGAGGGCATGGCCGGGGACAACGTGGGCCTGCTGCTGCGCGGTGTGCAGAAGGAAGACATCGAGCGCGGCATGGTGCTGGTCAAGCCCGGCTCCATCACCCCCCACACCAAGTTTGAGGGTGAGGTGTATGTGCTGAAGAAGGAAGAAGGCGGCCGCCACACCCCCTTCTTCGCTGGCTATCGCCCGCAGTTCTACATCCGTACGACCGACGTGACCGGCCAGATCACGGCCTTCACCTCCGACGACGGTGCGAACGTGGAAATGGTGATGCCCGGTGATCGCATCAAGATGACCGGCGAGCTGATCTGCCCAGTGGCCATCGAGCAGGGCATGCGCTTCGCCATCCGTGAAGGCGGCCGCACCATCGGTGCCGGCGTGGTCTCCAAGATCATCGCCTGAGCCTGAGGTAAGTTTCATGGGGTGGGTCCACCGGGCTCACCCCTTACCAGCACCTCGACAATCCAGCTCCATCAGCCCTCCGGCTGGCCAGGCTTGAGCCCCTTGACGACCGTTCCGAGTCTGATCTCCCATGTCCACCGCCATTGCTCAGCAGAAGATCCGCATTCGCCTGAAGGCGTTTGATCGCCGCATGCTGGATCTCTCCTGCGAAAAAATCATCGAAACCGCCGATCACACCGCTGCCACTGCCATCGGCCCCATCCCCCTGCCCACCAAGCGCAAGATCTACTGCGTGCTGCGCTCGCCCCACGTCGACAAGGACTCCCGCGAGCACTTCGAAACCCGCACCCACCGGCGCATCATCGACATCTACAGCCCTTCGGCGAAAACGATCGACGCGCTGATGAAGCTGGATCTGCCCAGCGGCGTCGACATCGAAGTCAAGCTCTGATCCACGGATCAGGGTTCGAGCCTCCAGGTTCTTTGCCCCTGTCACGCCAGCGCGTGGCGGGGGCATTTTTTCTAGGATGGCTAGGCATCTCCTGATCAAGCCATGGGTGAACTGGCCGTACGGGAGCTGCCACTGTTTCCCCTACCCGACGTGGTGCTCTTCCCCCAGGAAGTGCTGCCACTGCACATTTTTGAGCCCCGTTACCGCATGCTGCTGCGCACGGTGATGGCCGGTGACCAGCGTTTTGGGGTGGTGCGCTGGGATCCCCAGACCCAAACCATGGCCGAAGTGGGCTGCTGTGCTGAGATCCTGCACTGCCAAACCCAGGATGACGACCGCAGCAACATCGTGACCATGGGTCAGCAGCGCTTTCGCGTGCTCGACATTGTGCGCGAGGCACCCTTTCGGGTGGGTCTGGTGAGCTGGATTGAAGATGACCCCGAAGCCGGCCCTGCCGAGCTGGATGAACTGGCTGGCACGGTCGGTCAGGCCCTGCGGGACGTGGTGGAGCTCACGGGCAAGCTGATCGGCAAACCCGCCAGCCTGCCCAACGACCTGCCCGAACTGCCCCGGGAACTGTCCTTTTGGATCGGCGCCCACCTGGGTGGCCCCGTGGCCGACCACCAGCAGGCTCTCCTGGAAATCACCGACACCGGCGAGCGGTTGCGCCAGGAGTATGAGCTGCTCGATCAGACCCGCCGGCAATTGGCAGCCCGCACCGTGCTCAAGGACACGTTCCAGCCTCAGTAATCACAGCCCAAGTAATCCCAGCCCCAGTAAGCGGTTTCATGACCCTCCTCAGCTGGCCCCTGGCCGCCACCATCGGGGCTGGAGCCCTCCTTGCCGCGGCCATCGCCGTGGCCACCCGCTTTTGGCTGCAGCGCAGGCGCCGCTATGAATCCAGCGCCAGCGTGGCCGACGCCTACGACCGCTGGACCAATGACCAGCTGCTGGAACGCCTCTGGGGTGACCACATCCACCTGGGCCACTACCGCAACTCCGGGCGAGCCCCAAGCGGGCACCAGGACTTCCGCGCCGCGAAGGAGACCTTCGTGCATGAATTGGTGCGCTGGAGCGGCCTGGACCGGCTGCCCGCCGGGTCGACGGTGCTCGATGTGGGCTGCGGCATCGGCGGCAGCGCCCGCATCCTGGCCCGCGATTACGGCCTCAACGTGTTGGGCATCAGCATCAGCCCTGCCCAGATCGCCCGGGCCCAGGCGCTTACGCCAGCCGGCCTCAGCTGCCGCTTCGCGGTGATGGATGCCCTGGCCCTGGAGGTGGCCGACGCCAGCGTCGACGCGGTGTGGAGCGTGGAGGCCTGCCCCCACATGCCCGACAAGCAGCGCTACGCCGATGAGCTGCTCCGGGTGGTCAAACCCGGCGGCCTCCTGGCCGTGGCCGACTGGAACCGGCGCGACCCCGCCGATGGCGCCATGACCCGCCGGGAGCGCTGGGTGATGCGCCAGTTGCTGGAGCAGT
Source organism: Cyanobium sp. ATX 6E8 (assembly GCF_024346335.1). Taxonomy (NCBI): domain Bacteria; kingdom Bacillati; phylum Cyanobacteriota; class Cyanophyceae; order Synechococcales; family Prochlorococcaceae; genus Cyanobium; species Cyanobium sp. ATX 6E8. The sequence goes on from NZ_JAGQCT010000006.1 coordinate 110,154, forward strand.
GGGCCCATCCCGAATTCGCCAGCATCCGCGGCCTCCGCCAGCACCTTGAACAGAGTCGCTACGCCGGCGGGATGGCTGTGGACACCGATGACTGGACCCGGGCCACCCTGCCCTCCTGGATCGACTCGATCGCCGAAGGGGTGCGGCGGCCTGGGGCCATCCTCGGGCTGGGGCCTGGAGCGGTGCTGCAGGGCCTGCGGGAAACCCCCACGATCCTGCTGATGCACTGGGCCTTTGCCACTGGGCTGATGCAGTTCGGCGTGTTCCGCGGCGTCAAGCCAGGTTGGTGATCGGGTAAGCACCGAACAGGGCCAGGTGCTCACAAAGGGGGCCCAACTCGGCCAGGGCCGCCTCAAGGGGCGTGGAGCCCTCGGACAGTTCCAGGTCGACGAAAAAGATGTATTCACCCATCTCCCGTTTCGACGGCCGCGATTCGATGCGGCTCATGTTCAGCCCGCGCTGGGCAAAACAGCCCAGTGCCTCGAGCAGGGCCCCGGGCTGGTTGGAGTGGAGCGAGAAGGCGAGGCTGGCCATGGGCCCCTCGGCAGCGCGCTCCCCGCGGCGCAGCAGCAGGAAGCGGGTGCAATTGCCGGCTACATCATTGATCGGGTAAGCCAGCTCCTGCAGGCCGTGCTCCGCAGCGGCCTGCCGTGAGGCCACCGCCGCCCGGAAGCGGCTGCCGGCCACCATGCGGGCGGCTTCGGCGGTGGAACTGGTGGGCAGCTGCAGGGCCTGGGGCAAGTGCTCCGAGAGCCACTGGCTGCACTGGGCAAGGGCCTGGGGGTGGGAGAGCACCTCACTGACCCCCTCAATCGGACCACTGCCCAGCAGGGCGTGGCGGATCGGCAGCACCAGGGCACGGGCCACCGTGAGATCCGGATGCTCCCAGAGCGCATCCAGACAGGCGGTCACGCCTCCCTCCACCGAGTTTTCCACCGGCACCACGGCGGCGTCACAACTGCCCTGGGCCAGGGCCTGCACCACGGCCCGAATCCCGAGTTGGGGCACCAGCTCAGGGTTGGCGATGCCCTCGAGCTCCGCCAATTGCCGGGTTGCCTGCTCGCCGTAGGTGCCGGCCGGGCCGAGGAAGGCAAAACGCATCGTTTCCAGAAACCGAGGAAAGCCCCCGACGGAGGGCCGATAGGATCATGCCGCGCCGGCCCGCAGGCCATGCCCCTGGCCTTCAGCGCCAGTCAGCAACTGCAACTTGACGTAAGCGTCCAGCCCGAACGGCTGGCCTCCTACCTGCAGGATCAGGACCGCGTCGTGAAGGCCCTACTCGACCCGAGCCAGCTCGAGCCCATCGGGCCCGGCCGCTACCGCTATACGGTCACCCAGCTGCAGGTGTTCCAACTGCAGATCCAGCCTTTGGTGGACCTGCGCACCAGTCTGGAGCCAGGGCGGATCGTGCTGGAGGCCACCGATTGCGAACTGGAGGGGCTTGGGCTGGTGGACGATTTCCAGCTCACCCTGGGCTCCTGGCTGGCGGCGGGAGCCCGTGGATTGGAAGGCGAAGCCACGCTCGCGGTGGCGGTGAGCCAACCGCCCCTGTTGAAACTGATCCCAGCCAAGGTGCTGGAGGCCACGGGCCGTTCGCTGCTGGCGGGCATCCTGCTGGGCATCAAGGGCCGGGTGGGCCAGCAGCTGCTCAGCGACTTTCAGGACTGGTGCCAGGAGCACTGAGCGTCAGCCGACCCAGAAAGCTGAGGCGGTGCAGCGGGGTGGGTCCCCATTGCGCCAGCGCCGCAAGGTGCTGGGCCGTGCCATAGCCGGCATGGCGCTCCAGTCCGTAGCCGGGGTAGCGCTGAGCCAGGGCGGTGATCAGGCTGTCGCGGGCCTGCTTGGCCAGCACGCTGGCCGCCGCAATCGCCAAGCAGTGGCTGTCGCCGCGCACCAGGGTGGTTTGCTCGCCGCGCCAGCCCCGCAGGGGCAACACCCCATCGACGATCACCAATGCGGGCGAGCGGGGCAGCTTCTGCAGGGCACGGTGCATGGCCCGCTCAGTCGCCAGCCGGATGCCATGGCGATCGATCTCCGCCGCCGACGCCTGGCCAAGGGCCCAAGCCGCCGCCCACTGCTCGATGGCCGGCACCAGCGCCGCACGGCGACGGGCGGTGAGTTTCTTGCTGTCGGTGAGGCCCAGCTCGCCCAAGGGGGCCAGGGCGGCAGCGGGAAGGACCACGGCAGCGGCAAAAACCGGGCCAAACAGGCAACCACGTCCCACCTCATCCACCCCAGCACAGGCGGCCGGATCCCGGCCTTGCCAGGGATCCGGCAAGGCCAACTCAGCTGGAGGCCGAGGAGCGGCGGCGGCGGCGGCGGGGTTCCCCGGAGTCATCCAGCTCTGGCTCCACAACCGCAACGGCAGTGGAGGTGGCCCCGGTCTTGGCGATCGTCTTGGCAGCTGAGGCTGCCACCGAACTGCGGGTGCGTCCGCGGCGGGCCGGCACCTCCACCTCCGGAGGGGCAATGCTGGTGGTGCTGGGCACCGACACCGTTACCACCGTTTCCGGTTCGCTGAGTTCAGGCAGGGGCGTGATCTCGACCGGAGCTGGAGGAGCCGCTGCCGAGCTGCTCAGCTGCTGACCCGTGCCGTTGGATGGGGCTTCACCTGCCTGGAAGTCGGACGTCGCGGAGCCACCGCCCCGACCACCCCGCCCCCGCCGGCGACGGGAACCACTCGCCGCCAACTGCTGACGGGCTTCCTCGAGCACCGCGTCCGCATCGACGCCGGGACGCACCACCCGCACCACGACGTTGTCGCCGGCGGGGGGCTGCTCTAGCAGCAGGGCGGGGTTGAGGCCCATCCAGCCAAACACCAATTCCTGGTCGGCATCCATCGGCACGGCCACCAGCTCGTGGTCGAAGCGGCGCGGCGCTGGCTCCGTGCTGGCAGCGGCACTGGCCCGTGGGACCTCAACGACAACGGGGGTCTCGAAGCCATCCGGCGCGCTAGTGGCTTCCGGCAATTCGGCGCCACCACGGCCGCCACGACCACCGCGGCGGCGGCGGCCAGAACCGGCCTCGGGGGTGCCAGGACTGAGCACCTCAGCCCGGGCCGATGCCGCTGAGCGCACCAGGCCGGTGAGGGTCGCCAGGGGCTGGAGGGTGTCCTTGCCGGGCAACACGGCCACATGGCCCAAGCCACCGCAGCTGGGGCAAGCACGCCCGAACAGCTCGTAGATGTTCTGGCCCTGGCGCTTGCGGGTGAGCTCCACCAGACCGAGCTCGGTGAGCTGGGCGATCTGCGGCCGGGCGGCGTCATCGCGCACGGCCTGGGTGAAGTGCTCCAGCAGCTGCAGCTGATCGCGGCGCGACTCCATATCGATGAAGTCGATGATCACCACGCCGCCAATGTTGCGGAGCTTGAGCTGGCGGGCGATCTCCACGGCCGCCTCACAGTTGGTCCAGAGCACCGTCTCGCGGGAATTGGCGGAGCGGGTGAACGAGCCGGAGTTGACGTCGATGACGGTGAGCGCCTCGGTGGGCTCGATGATCACGTAGCCGCCGGACGGCAGATCCACCCGCGGCTTGAGGGCATCACGAATGGCGGCGTTGACCTTGAAATGCTCGAGGATCTCCGACGACTCGGTGTGGGCCTCCACCAGCACGTTGGTGTGGTCGGAGCCCAGGAAGGCATTGGCCCGAGCAACCGCTTCGGGGGTGTCGACCACGACCCGCACCAACTCCGGGCTGTAGAGATCGCGCAACACGCGATGCACGAAGTCTTCATCGCGGTTGAGCAGCACCGGGGGGTTGGCACTCTCGGCAGCGGTCTGGATGCCCTCCCACTGCCGCAGCAGCGTTTCGAGGTCGTCGATCAGCAGCTCTTCGCTGACCCCCTCAGCTTCGGTGCGGATCAACAGACCTGCCCCGGGCGGCTTGATCAGCACCCCGAGGGCCCGCAGACGGTTGCGTTCGTTTTCGCCGTTGATCCGGCGGGAGATATTGACGCCCTGGCCCTGGGGCTGCAGCACCAGAAAACGCCCAGGCAGAGCGAGGTTGCCGGTCAGCCGGGGACCCTTGGTCCCCGTGGGCTCCTTCATCACCTGCACGAGCACCTTCTGGCGGGGCTCCAGCAGCTCGGTGATGCCGGCGGCACCCTTGCGCAGCCGCAAGGGGCCTAGATCCGTGACATGAATGAAACCATTCTTCTCGCTTTCGCCGATGTTGACGAAGGCAGCATCAATACCCGGCAATACGTTTTCAACGGTGCCGAGGTAAACATCTCCGATCTGATAGCGGCCCTGGGCCACCACCAGTTCATCAACACGTTCGTCGTTGAGAACGGCGGCGATCCGCAGTTGCTCGGCAATGACGATCTGCTGGGGCATGGGGAAAGGGAAGGGGCCCGATGGGCCCGACCAGGGGGGAAAGCAGTGAAAGGATCTGGCTGAAGCAGATCTAAGGCTGGACGAGGCGGAACCGGATGGAGCTCGGCCGATCCCGGATGAAGCAATGCGGATTAAAAATGCAGTTGGGCTGCTATCAGCCCTTCAAATCAAGCGGCCTGAACTGAAATGGCCTGAAGCAACCGAGATGTCGGAGGAACCGGACACCCGGGGGCGTTGCTGCGAAAATGCTGCTCTGAATCAGCCGCGCATCAACTGCCGCGGAACAACTTTCAGGAGTGGAACTTCTTGAAAGCGGTGGGGCGAAGACTGGGGCAGGGTTGCCCGGGGGCGGTGAAACCAGCGAACCTGGCTACCGGCAGCAGTTGGCATCCGAGAAACGTCGGATTCAACGAGCTATTCGCCTTAAGACGAAATTAGCACGGGCTTCAGGAGCAAGGCCTGGCGGCGCAGGGCTGTCAGGGTCAGGGATTGGCCCAGGCGCTCAGCGATCCAGTGCTGCACCTGCTCGGGCCGCAGACTGCGGCCCGAGGCATCGATCGCCGCCCGCAAGCTGCACCGTTGAACGCCGTCTGTTCCTGACGTCATTTGCAGCTCCAACAAAAAGGGACGGCAGTCCCGGCTGCGGGGGCGGCCTTTTTTATCCGTGTCTTGCCAGATCAAGCTCTCGGCAGCCAGCAGCGAGGCGCGCGCCTGCTGCCACTGCTCCGGCGTTACGTGCTCTCCCGCTTCGGGCTGAAGCACGAAGCTCCACTGGGCGGCCTCCAGCTCCTGGGACAAGCTCACCCCAAACACGGGGACCCGGGCCGCCGAGAGCAGCTGGAATTCGGAGGGAAGCTGCGGTTGCAGCTGCTCCCGCACCGCCGCCGGATCCACCGCTTGCGTGAACTCCAGGTCGAGCCACTCCCCATCCCCCTCCACCCCCAGGGGCAACGGCAGGGCCAACTGCAGGCGCGGCAGGGGATGGAAGCCACCGGTGAAGCTCACTGGCAACCCCGAACGGCGCAGGGCCCGCTCCAGCATCCGCAGGGTGTCGAGGTGGCTGATCAGGGCTAGGGAGCCGGTTTTGGTGAAACCGATCCGCAGCCGGTCCACCCGCTCGCTGGCCGGGGCGCGCTGGGGCAACGCGGCCGGAATCGCCGGCGGCGGAATCACCACGTTGTGGCCAAGCTCCGGACCACACACGCCGCAACTGCTGCATCCCTCGAAAGAACAGTCGGGCACCACCGCCGCGGCCAGGGCCCGCTGCAGATCTTCGGCCAGCCAGCGCTTGTCGAGGCCGGAATCGATGTGGTCCCACGGCAGGCTCTGGCGGCAGAAGGCCTCCAGATCCGCCGTCTCCATCGCCTCAGCCGCACTCCAGGCGCCGAGCTCCAGCTGGCGGTAGCGGCCACCCACGCCGGCAGCCTCGATCGCGCCGGTCCAGGCGGCGTAGCTGCGCTCGGCCGACTCAAACCATGCATCCAGCCCCGCCCCAGCCCGCCAGGCTGCCTCAATCACCGCATCGAGGCGCCGGTCGCCGCGGCCCACAAAATCTTCAACCGCCGAGAGGCGCACATCGGTGAAGTTAGTTTTGAGGCCGCGCAGCTGACGCAAGGCCCGGCGCAACAACTCCTGACGGCGCCGAAACTCCTCGGTGCTGACGCTGTGCCACTGGAACGGCGTGTGGGGCTTGGGCGTGAAATTGCTGATCGTCAGATTGAGCTCCAGCCTGCCCAGATCCGCGCATTGCCGCTGCAGGGCCTGACAGGTGTCGGCGATGCCGAGCACATCGGCGTCGGTTTCCCCCGGCAGGCCGATCATGAAATAGAGCTTGACCTTGCGGTAGCCGTTCTCCATGGCCGTGCGGATGCCGGCCAGCAGCTCGGCATCGGTGAGTCCCTTGTTGACGATGTCGCGCAAGCGCTGGCTGCCGGCCTCCGGCGCAAAGGTGAGCCCGCCCTTGCGCGCCCCGCCAATGATGTGGGCGATGTTGGCGTCGAAGCGATCCACCCGCTGGCTCGGCAGGGTGAGGCTCACGTTCTTGTCGGCTAGCCGGTTGCGCAGCTCGACGCCCACCGCCGGCAGGGCCAGGTAGTCGGAGCAGCTCAGCGACAGCAGCGAGAAATCGCTGTAGCCGGTGCGGCGCATGCCCTCATCCACCGCTTCCACCACCGCCTCGGGCTCCACGTCGCGGGCGGGGCGGGTGAGCATGCCGGGCTGGCAGAAGCGGCAACCGCGGGTGCAGCCACGGCGGATCTCCACCGTGAGCCGGTCGTGCACCGTTTCGATGTGGGGCACCAGGCCCATGGCGTAGTGGGGCATGGGCGTGGCGGTGCGCCGCTGCACCCGAGCCGGGGCGCCTGGTTCGAGCGGCTCGAGGCTCACCCCATCGGGCCCGGGGCCGTAGAGGCTGGGCACGTAGACCCCCGGCACCTGGGCCAGATCCCGCAGCAGCGCTCGGCGGCCCAGACCGGCAGCCCGGGCTTCAGCCACCACCAGGCCGATCTCCGGCAGCAGCTCCTCGCCGTCGCCGAGAGCCACAAAGTCGAAGAAGGCGGCGAAGGGCTCGGGGTTGCTGGTGGCGGTGGGCCCTCCGGCAAAGATCAGCGGTGGAGCATGCGGATGAGCCAGGGGCAGGTCGCCGCGGGCGTCCGCCCGGATGGGGATGCCAGCCAGCTCCAGCATTTCCAGGATGTTGGTGCCGCCCAGCTCGTAGCTGAGCGAGAAGCCGAGGATGTCGAAGGCCGCCAAAGGCCGGCGGCTTTCCACTGCAAACAGGGGCGCGCCGCACTCCCGCAGGCGGGCGGCGAGATCGGGCGCCGGCAGATAGCTGCGATCGCACAGCTGGCCGGGAACGCTGTTGAGGATCGAATAGAGAATGATGTGGCCGCTGTTGCTGGCCCCCACCTCGTAGACCTCGGGGTAGGTGAGCGCCCAGCGCACCCCGGCTGAGGGCCAGTCGGCGTCCCAATCCCGCTCGCGGACGCCCAGCTCATTGCCGAGGTAGCGAGCGGGCTTGCTGATGCCCAGGTCGACCAGGGAGGCGAAATCGATAGGTGCGTCGACGGGAACGGCGACGGTCACGGGCGCTGGTGGCTGGGGTGCAGCCTTGATCGTATGGAGGCCACCGCCGCATAGGACAATCGCCCCAACGTTCAACGGGCCCGGCGGCGGCCCACACCGCAGCAATGGCCCAGGTCAACGGCAACTACCTCAAGCTCAAGGCGGGCTACCTGTTTCCCGAGATCGCCCGACGGGTGAAGGCCTTCAGCGAGGCCAACCCCAGCGCGCCGATCATCCGCCTGGGCATCGGCGATGTCACCGAGCCCCTGCCCGAGGCCTGCCGCACCGCCATGAAGGCCGCCATCGATGAGATGGGCACCCGCGAGGGCTTCCACGGCTACGGCCCCGAGCAGGGCTACCTGTGGCTGCGTGAAGCGATCGCCACCAACGATTTTCAGGCCCGCGGCTGCCAGATCAGCGCCGAGGAGATCTTCGTGTCGGATGGCTCCAAGTGCGACAGCGCCAACGTCCTCGACATCCTCGGCTCGGACAACCGCATCGCCGTGACCGACCCGGTGTATCCGGTGTATGTGGACAGCAACGTGATGGCGGGCCGCACCGGCGACGCCGATGACGCTGGCCAATACGGCGGCCTCACCTACCTGCCGATCCATGCCGAGAACGGCTTCACCGCCCAGGTCCCGACGGAGAAGGTGGATCTGATCTACCTCTGCTTCCCCAACAACCCCACCGGTGCGGTGGCCACCAAAGAGCAGCTGAAGGCCTGGGTGGATTACGCCCGCGCCAACGACGCCCTGATCCTGTTTGACGCGGCCTACGAGGCCTTCATTCAGGACCCCTCCCTGCCTCACTCGATCTACGAGATCGAGGGCGCCCGCGAGTGCGCCATCGAATTCCGCTCCTTCTCCAAAAACGCCGGCTTCACCGGCACCCGCTGCGCCCTCACCGTGGTGCCCCGCGGCCTGATGGGCACCGCCGCCCATGGCGAGCGCGTGGAGCTGTGGGGCCTGTGGAACCGCCGCCAGTGCACCAAGTTCAACGGCGTGAGCTACATCGTGCAGCGCGGTGCCGAAGCCGTGTATTCGGCTGAGGGCCAAGCCCAGGTGAAGGCTCTGATCGCCTTCTACATGGAGAATGCCGCGATCATCCGCCGCGAGCTCAGTGAAGCTGGCCTGCAGGTGTATGGCGGCGAGCAGGCCCCCTACGTGTGGCTGAAGACACCGGATGGAGTCGATTCCTGGGGCTTCTTCGATCTGCTGCTCAACAAAGCCAACGTGGTGGGCACTCCCGGCAGCGGCTTCGGCGCCGCCGGCGAGGGCTACTTCCGCCTCTCGGCCTTCAACAGCCGCGCCAATGTGGATGACGCCATGCGGCGCATTCGGGCCCTTTAATGGAGCCGTCGTCATGACACCAGCGGCCATGACCTCCGTAGCCAGCGACCAGCCCTTAGCTAGCGACCCACCCATCGCCACCCAGACCCCCAGCCGCGAAAGCGGCGGCGCCGCCGTGATGGAGAAGGCTCCGGAACGGGTGCGCCAGCCCCAGCGGCGCTACAAGGTGCTGCTGCACAACGATCCAGTGAACTCGATGGAATACGTGGTGTCCACCCTGCGGCAGGTGGTGCCCAGCCTGAGCGAGCAGGACGCCATCGCTGTGATGCTCGAGGCTCACAACACCGGCGTGGGCCTGGTGATCGTGTGTGACATCGAACCGGCTGAGTTCTACTGCGAGAGCCTCAAGGCCAAGGGCCTCACCAGCACCATCGAGCCCGAGGAATGAAGCCCCATTGGTGGGGCACGCTGCTCTATGTGCCCGTTTTGTATGGGCTGGGCTGGCTGGCCAGTCGCCCCCTGCTGCTGCTCGCCCCCAGCTGGCGCACCGATCAGGTGGACCTCGCCGGGCTCGCCGTCTCGCTGTTGCTGCTGCTGCTGACGCTGCCGCTGCGGCTGCGGCGCGTGTGGCAAGACCCCCAACCCTGGCAGCGTCTGGGGCTGGCGGTGCCGTTGGCATTAGCCCTGCGCAGTGGAGTGCGCGGCCTACTCAAAGCGCTGGTGCTGTTGCTGCTGGTGGCGGCGGCCCTGGTGCTGGCGGGCCAGGCCCAGTGGCTCGGGGAGCTCAACAGCGCCCTGCTGATCAACGGGCTGCTGTTGCTTGTGGGGGTCGGATTTGCCGAAGAGCTGCTGTTTCGCGGCTGGCTCTGGGGTGAGCTGGAGCTGCAGGTGGGGGCCCGCCGGGCACTGCTGCTGCAGGCGCTGATCTTCGCCCTGCTGCACCCCTGGTACCGCGCTCCGGGTCTGCTGGGGGGACTGATCCTGCTGGGGTTGGTACTGGCCCTGCAGCGCCGCGCCGATGGCGGCTCCCTCTGGGGCGCCATCGGCCTGCATGGCGGCCTGGTGGGGGGCTGGTTTCTGGTGCAGAAGGGGCTGCTGCAGATCTCCCCGGCCGCGCCCGGCTGGTGGGTGGGGCCCGGCGGCGCCGACATCAACCCGATCGGTGGTCTGATCGGCTGGATCGGCCTGGCGGCGCTGCTCTGGGCGCGGCGGCACTGGTGGGCCCAACCCCTGCCATAATTGCTATCAAAGACGCTATCAATCAGAGCCATGGCCCAGGTGTTGATTCGTCAGCTCGACGATCAGCTGGTGGAACGGCTACGGCAGCAAGCCAAGCGACGCGGGCTCTCCCTCGAGCAATCCCTTCGGGACATCCTGCGCCAAGCAGCCGCCGAGCCCGCCCAACTGCTGGACGACCTGGCCCGGCTACGCAGCCAAACCCCAGCCACCGGACGGGAGCTCGACGTAGCAGAGCTGATTCGTGAGGGCCGTGAGCAGCGCTAAGGCCTTGGTTTTGGATGCATCGGTGCTGTTTGGCTGGTTTGCCAACTGCCGCACCACCGCTCCTGCTCTTGCGTTGTTGGAAGCCACCACCGTGGAGCAACGGCTGGCGCCCGATCTGGTGCTGATCGAGCTGCTCAATGCCGGCTGGAAAAGCCACCGCGCCGGAGTGATCACCACCGAGCAGTTTGAGGCGATGGCCACCCACACGCCCCAGCTCCTGGGAGCCATCGTGCCCAGTGGAGAGCTTCTGGAGGCCGCCTGGCGCTGGTGCACAATCCTCGACCACCCTGCCTACGACTGCCTTTATCTGGCCTTGGCCGAACGTCGGCAAGCACCCCTGATCACCGCCGATCAACGGCTCCTGCAACGCCTCAACAATCTGGGAGCTCCAAGCGATCTGGCGATCGATCTCAACGCTTGGGCCCTGCCCATCGCGTAATCAACGCAGCCACCCGCTTCAACGCACAGCCGTAGCCAGCGCCCGCCGCCCCTCCACCGGCGCATGCAGCGCCTCCTCAAGGGGCGCCAACCCGTAGTCGCGCTCCAGCAGCGCCATCACCGTGCGGCCGAAGTCGCCAGGGTTGGTGTCGAAAGCCTCGAGGCAGATGCGACCGAAGGTGCTGCCCATCGGCTCCGGGTTCCAGAGCATCTTGCGGGCGTTCCAGGGCATCATGCTCATCGGGTTGTAGCCCGGCTGGATCAGGCCCTGATCGAAGCCGTATTGCTCCAAATGCGTGTGGGGCTGCAGGCCGATGAAGAAGATCGCCGGCTCCACCTTGTCGGCCCCGAAGATGCGCTCCAGCTCGCGGTGATAAGCCACAGTCTGGCGGATCGTTTCGGGCCGCTCGTCGATCACGTTGAACGAATAGTTCACCGACACGTGCTCACGAAAGCCCGCCCGCGCCAGCATCCGACAGCTTTCTAAAACAGTGCGCAGGTTGTAGCCCATGCGCATCTTGCGCACGAGCTCCTGGGATCCCGAGGTGATGCCGATCTCGAAATAGTCCATGCCCGTGGCCACCATGAGCTCGGCCAGCTCGGCATCGAGGTTGTCGGCGCGGATGTAGGCGGCCCAGCGGATGTCATCCCAGCCCTGGGCCTGAATCGCGCGCAGCAGCTGCTTGGCATCCTCGATGTAACGCCGCGCCGGGATGAACTGGGCATCGGTGAACCAGAAGCCCCGCACCCCTTTGGCGTAGAGCTGGGCCATCTCGGCGATCACCTCCTCCACCGGGTTCACCCGCACCGCCTTGCCTTCCACCACCGTGTAGACGCAGTAGCAACAGTTGTGGGGGCAGCCGCGCTTGGTCTGCACGCCCACATAGAAGTCGCCACCGTCGAGATACCAATCCAACTGGGGCCAGATCTCGGCGATGTAGGCGTAGTTGCAGGCAGTTTTCTCCATGCCCGCCGGTTGCTCGTGGATCAGCCCCGGCCGGGGCTCTTCACCCACCACAAAGCAGCGCTCCCCCGCCAGAGAGTCGCCGCGGATCAGCTTCTCCAGCAGCGGCTCCCCTTCCCCCACCGAAACCACCGTGCCCTTGGGCAACCGGCGACCCAACTGCTCATAAAACACACTCACGGCGCCCCCGCCGAGCACAGCCGTGGCCTGGGGCTGGTAGCGCCGGGCCCGCTTCAGACCACGGCGCACCAGGCGCAGGTTGCGCCACAGCTCGCCATAAAAAGAGCCCATCAGGCGCAGGCCGCCGAGGGCACCGCGCAGGCGCTTGAGGGGATTGGCGGCATAGAACACCTCAAAGGAGTTCTGCAGCGGATTGCCGCCGCGCCCGTCCACCGGCGCATAGATCTGGATGTCGCGCCAGGAGAACACCAGCAGGCTGGGGCGGAACTGCTCCACCGTGGCCAGCAGCACCCGCTCCACATCCAGCAGCGGCACGGCGGCCAGATCGAGAATCCGCTGCGGAATCGCCGGAAACTGCTTGTGGATGTGATCGGCCAGGTACACCGGGCCGATCGGGAAGATGGGGTTGCAGGGCAGGCGCACCAGCAGCACTCGCTGATCGCGCGTGGCGCTCACGGCCATGGACTCGTGGGTCCGGAGGAGCTGGACGCTAACAAGTGTGCTTCGGTGCGGTGGGCCTGGCGCTGCAGGGCCGGCGGCAGCCAGTGGCGCCAGGCAGGGTGCACGCACAACCTCGGCACCAGGCTGAAACCGGCGCGCTCCAGCACAGCCGCCAACCATGCCGGGGTGGGCTGGGGATAGGCGCGGTTGATCACATCGCTGCTGTCGATCCCGCCGAGATCGTCGATGCCGGCGGCCAGTGCATCGGGCAGGGCCTCCAGAGGCCAGAGGTTGGGGGGCAGTTGCAGATGCACCTCCGGCGGCAGGATCGCTCGGGCCTCCGCGATGGTGACGAGCAGGTCGGCCTGCTCAGCAGCGGTGAGCAATTCGGCTGCGGCACCGTCGGGCCGAAAGGGCTGCAGGATCACCTCCTGCAGATGTCCCCAGCGTTGCTGCAGTTGGGCCAGCAGCTCCAGCCCCGCGCGGCGGTCGGCGTGGCTCTCGCCCACCCCGAGCAGCAGCCCGGTGGTGAAGGGAATCCCTAGGCGGCCAGCCTGTTCCAATTGGCCGAGGCGCACGGCCAGCCGTTTGCTGGGGGCGTACCGGTGCAAGGCGTCGTAGGCGGGGCCGAGGCCCTCCAGCATCAATCCCATCGAGGCGTTGAGGCGACCCAGGGCGGCCATCTCCGCCAGCGACAGGGGGCCAGCATTGGTATGCGGCAATCTCCCCTGCGCCCACGCCAACCGGCTGAGGGCCAGCAACCGCTCAAACCAGGCACGCCGCTCGGTCGCATGGGGCGCCACCTCGCCGCTGAGCAGCAACACCTCCGTCGCCTCGGGCCGAGCCACCAGAAGGGCCTGGGCGGCGGCATCGCTAAGGGCATCAGCGAGGTTGTCCGCAAGGGGGCCTGCGGGGTCGGGCGGGCGCCGAAAACTGCAGTAGCCGCAGGCGTTGAAGCAAAACCGGGTGGGCACCAGGGTGACGCTCGGGCTCCACGTAATCGGCCGTGCCGCCGACCTCAGAACTCCCGGCTCATCAGCTGCGCTAATCAGAGTCATCAGCAGCCCTGCGGCATCCAGGCCGCGGCTTTCTCACCATCACCGCAATCTTCCGTTACAGTTGCGAGCGACGGGATTCCGTCCGGCTGTTTTCGCTTCTGCCCTTTCGGCAGATCGGATTCCTGCCTTCCATACCCGTTCCTCTGGAACACCCTTCTCTCGTTCTCATGACAACCACTATTCAGCAGCGCCAAGGCGCTTCTGCGTGGAACCAGTTCTGCGAGTGGGTCACCTCCACCAACAACCGCCTCTATGTGGGCTGGTTCGGTGTGCTGATGATCCCCTGCCTCCTGGCTGCCACCATCTGCTTCATCGTGGCGTTCATCGCCGCTCCCCCCGTCGACATCGACGGCATCCGTGAGCCCGTCGCCGGCTCCCTGATGTACGGCAACAACATCATCTCTGGTGCTGTTGTGCCTTCCAGCAACGCCATCGGCCTGCACTTCTATCCCATCTGGGAAGCCG